>JAQWSU010000023.1 GCA_029243025.1 Pirellulaceae bacterium
GCTAACTACTTTGCTAACTACTTGGCTAACTACTTGGCTAACTACTTGGCTAACTACTTGGCTAACTACTTGGCTAACTACTTGGCTAACTACTTGGCTAACTACTTGGCTAACTACTTGGCGATGCGACGATAGCCTCCGGAAAAATAGATCAACGGCTCACCGTCCTCTTGATGATCGCCCTCCAAAATTTCACCGATAAAGATGTCATGATCGCCACCTGGCAAGACATCGACCACTTTGCAATCCAGCCATCCGAGCGCATCCAACAAAATGGGGGCTCCTGTTTCGCCCACCTTGGTACGCAAATCTTCAAATTCACGCGGTGCGGGTGAAGCAAAGCGATTGGAGAGCTCTTCCTGGGTGGCAGAGAGAATATTGAGTGCGAAACATCCGCCGCGTTGAAACATAGTGTGCGACTGACTCTCGCGGCCAACGGCCAACAACATAAGTGGTGGATCAAGCGAAAGCGAGGTAATCGCATTCGCCGTCATGCCCCAATTTTGCCCCTCGACGACGGTGGTCGCAACCGTCACCCCGGTGGCAAATTTGCCCATGATGTGACGCTGCTTTTTCGCGTCGAACTTCATATTGATACCCGTTAGATCGTTAGTTTCGGTTTAGTGATAAAGCTTGATTTCAAATGATGCCTCACTTTACTCATCAGAAGGCATTCCCAGAAGCCCCATCGATCAGCGAATTTCCCTCTCGAATACGCCTTCTCAACATTTTAGCAGCAGCCATCCAGCAAGCGGGGTAGTCGGAAAGCCGGTTCAATTCATGCATTCAGGGTGCTCTTTGCTTTCCGCAAGCCTCCAAACGGGTTATGATCACCACAGCCAGTGTCCCGCGGGTTTCACAAATGACTTCGACTTCTCCGTTCCGCAAAACAATCCTCCGCAGTGAAATACTGCGAGCTTTGCTGTTTCTCTTTTGCACGACGTGCTGGCACAATCCTTGGCTGAGTTTTCTTACAGCGATACCGGCCGCGGAGCCACAACATCCGAACATCGTAATGATCATGTGCGACGATCTCGGCTGGGGGGATGTCGGCTTCAACGGGAACAAACTAATCGCCACGCCTCAGCTTGATCAGTGGGCCAGTCAGGGGCTGATCTTTGACCGTTTTTATTCGGCCGCACCCGTGTGCAGTCCGACACGAGGTTCATGCCTCACCGGTCGACATCCTTACCGATACGGGATTTTCACCGCGAACCGCGGCCATCTCAAAAAGAAAGAAATCACACTGGCTGAGCTGCTGCGGCAATCCGGGTACGCAACGGGACATTTCGGTAAATGGCATTTAGGAACATTGACGACGACGCTTCGAGAATCGAACCGTGGTGGCCCACGAGGACGTAAGCATTTCGCGCCTCCTTCGGAACATGGTTTCGACATCTGCTTCTCAACAGAAGCCAAAGTCCCCACTTGGGATCCGATGCAGAAACCCCCTAAGGCGAACAACAAGTGGTGGGCCCCCATCCCTGCGGAGCAGGGGATAAAATATGGAACCCATTACTGGGACCAACGCGGTGCACTCGTGACGGAAAATCTAGTGGGAGATGACTCACGCGTGATTATTGACCGAGTCTTACCTTTCTTCGATCAGCATGCAAAAAACTCCCAACCATTCTTTGCGGTGATCTGGCTTCACGCCCCGCACTTGCCGGTTGTCTCAGGCAAGCAGTACACAGAACGCTATGCAAACTATTCAAAATATGAACAACATTACTTTGGCTGCATCACCGCTCTCGACGATCAAATGGGGCGAGTCCGAGATGCCTTGAACCGGCTAAAGATCGCCAATAACACACTCGTATTTTTCTGTGCTGACAATGGGCCCGAAGGACGTAGTGGATCGGCCCCGGGCAGTGCTCGACCGTTCCGAGGACGCAAGCGTGATTTGTTTGAAGGCGGCATTCGAGTTCCTGCATTCGTCGTTTGGCCTCGGCAGATTAAAACGAATCAACGCACTCACATTCCCGCCGTAACAAGCGACTACTTACCGACCATCCTCGATTTGCTTGAGATGTCTCCCATTAACGATCGGCCTCTCGACGGTACTAGCCTCGCGCCATTGCTGTGCGGTGACCCCATCAAGCGTCAAACAGGGATTGGTTTCCAATCCGCAAATCAGGCAGCATGGATCGAAGATCGTTATAAACTGTTAAGACGCGGTAGTAACATCTTCTTATTTGACCTCATCCACGACCCGTCCGAATCAAAAGACATTGCAGCTGACCACAAGAATATGGTGAACCGAATGCAGAAAGAGCTGAGCAAATGGATCGATTCGTGCCGACACAGCAACCAAGGTGGTGATTACGAATCATGAAGTATCTCATACCAAGCCTGCTAAGCCTCTTTCTCATTTTTGTCACGACCCCACAAACTCGAATCAGAGCTGACGATTCGAAACGCCCCAACTTTGTCATTATCATGGCGGACGATTTAGGATTTGGCGACCTTTCCTGCTTCCATGGATGGATCAACACGCCCCACCTAAATCAACTCGCAAAATCAGGACTGCGATTGACGGATTATCATTCAAACGGTGCGGTCTGCAGTCCGACGAGAGCTGCGTTGCTAACAGGTCGCTACCAGCAACGGGTCGGGATCCCACGTGTCATCGTTGCCAACCCCAAAGCAGCAGAGCATCGCAACGGACTCCCCGAAAAAGAAACTACCTTTGCAGAAGCACTTCAGCAGCAAGGATACGCGACGGCTATTTTTGGAAAATGGCATTTGGGCTACTTCCCCCAATTCAACCCTCGCTTGCACGGCTTTCAGGAATTCCGAGGTTATGTGAGTGGGAATGTCGACTTTTTCTCACATGTCGACCAGGCTGGAAATGCCGACTGGTGGCACAACCAGCAACGCGTCAACGAATCAGGTTACGTGACCCACTTGATCACTGCGCACGCAGTACGTTTTCTAGAGGAACATCAAGATCGTCCCTTCTGCTTGTATCTTCCCCATGAAGCACCGCACTACCCCTATCAAGGCCCTCATGACAAGGCAGATCGCAGCCCGGGCGGGTCATTCGCCAATCATGGCTCACGGGTTGATAAAAAGCAGGCCTACCGCGAAATGGTAGAAGAATTAGACAAGGGTGTCGGACAAATTGTCCAAAAACTGCAACAATTGGAAATCGATCAAAAAACAGTAATCTTTTTTTGCTCCGATAACGGAGCGACACGACTGGGATCCAATGCGCCCTTTCGTGGTCACAAGGGATCAGTCTGGGAAGGCGGACATCGAGTCCCCGCGATTGCGTACTGGCCTGGCAAGATCAAGCCTCGTGAATCCAATCAAACGATGCTGAGCATGGATCTGATGCCAACCCTGTTAGCGTTGGCGGACGCAAATGCAGACAAATTTGCATTCGACGGCATCGATGTCTCAGAGCATTGGTTGGCAGCAGCAGACCTTCCTGAACGAACCCTCTTCTGGGACACCACAAAATCCCAAGCCGTTCGTGACGGTGCATGGAAATTGGTCCAACAAAACAACTCGAAGTCGCCACAACTTTTCCAGCTGACGGTCGATCCAAAAGAATCCAAAGATGTAAGCCAGCAACAACCGCAGATTCGCGACCAGCTTTCTACCAAACTTAAAAACTGGAAAAAGGCGGTTCAGTCAGCCCGCTAGCTCCCTCTGTCTCAACTCGGTCAACCGTCGAGACAAAATTCAAAGACAAGATAACAGCACGCTCTCATTTACCCAGCGGGATGATTAAGGCTTGACAGATCGCTTAACGGCTGCCGATCGCCTGGTTGGACTCGTTGATTTAAACGCGGCTCCGACAGGCAGCGACAACTATCTTGGTACCCTCAATCAACTTTTTTATCATCCAAGTATTGATTGTTCGACGATTCCGATGCAACCGAATGGTTCACCCCAGACAGTGACGCCTGAGCTTCGAGTGGATTATGTGCTCCCATTGAGTAACATGGAGATTGGGGAAGTTGGTCTATTTTGCCTGATATGCGTGTCCCGCTCGCGCGACGACTACTCGCTTCGGATCACGAACTCGTACCGGCGGGGATTGAATTATTAATAGTCCCCGAACCCCACGGCACACTGATCTTGCTAACGGACCTCATATTTGCATTTCGAAGGGCGCGAAGTTACGATTTCAAAAAACCAGTGACCTGCAGCGAAATTGACCTGCATAGCTTGCTACGGCAACAATAATTCGCGGAACGGTGGATTCATGCATGGAATGAGCATTAGACGGGATCATTTTTTCTTGGTGATCATTTTGTGGCTCATCTGGCCATCATTAATCTTGGGGGAAGTTCCCGACCCAGGCGCAGCAGAAAATTTCGATCGTCAGGTCGCGCCCATCCTCGCGAAACACTGCTTAGCCTGCCACAACGCGGCAGAGCAAAAGGGCGGTCTCAATCTGTCCGAACTCCAAGCCGCCACCAAAGGTGGCGAAAGCGGCAACCCGTTAAAATCCACCACTGAAGGACCTGCCCTTCTCTGGCAGCGTGTGCTCGATGGAGAAATGCCACCAGAAGGAACCGTTTCACAAGAGGAGCAAGCGACGTTGAAAAGCTGGATTGAGTCGGGGGCAACCTGGGGCACCAATCCCATTGACGTGTTTCAATTCACAACCGAGCAACGGGCCGGTCGCGACTGGTGGTCACTGCAACCGCTTCAACAATCGAATCCGCCGGCCACTGCCGATCATCCAATCGACGGATTCATTCAAGCCAAACTGATTGAACAACACCTACAGGTCTCCCCGCCAGCATCGGCGCGAGAGTTGGCACGTCGAATTGCCTTTGACATCACGGGGTTACCACCTGAGCAGCAAGATGTCGCGAAGCTCGAATCCTCCGATCATCCGTCCAGCTATCGTGAATTAGTCCGTAAGCTTCTGGATTCACCTCACTACGGTGAGCACTGGGCCAGGCATTGGCTCGATGTTGCTCGCTACGGTGAAAGCGATGGTTTCGAATATGATCGGATGCGTCCGAACGCGTGGCGTTATCGAGACTGGGTAATCAACGCCTTCAACCAAGACATGTCTTATCGTAAGTTCGCTCAACTGCAGATCGCGGGCGATATCCTCTCCCCAGATGATCCTGCCGCCATCACGGCTACTGGCTTTCTTGTCTGTGGCGCCCATGATGGCCTCATTCCCCAAGGGGATGTGATGCGTCAGGTGATGCGACAGGATACGCTTGAAGATTTTGTGGGAACGGTTGGGCAAACGTTCCTCGGATTGACCATCAATTGTGCACGTTGCCACGACCACAAATTCGACCCCATCACCCAGCGTGAATACTACGAAATGACCGCCGCCTTGGCTGGCGTCAATCATGGGGAGCGCAAGATTCAACTTGATCAAGATCGCCTGAAACGATTGCAGCAACGGGCCGATCAAATCAGTGAAGCACTCGCAGCATTGGAAACACCCATCCGATCGAAACTGCTCGCGAAGCGACAAGAAAACCAACAAGCCCCCGAACCGGACCTGTCCAGCAATGGCGACCTGCGTCCAATCGCTGCTTGGGATTTCACGTCAGGCCTCGATGATCAGATCGGTGAACTTCATGCCAAAGTGATCGGTGGCGCGCAACAGACCGCAGACGGATTAGAACTGGATGGACAAACAGCACACGCCGTAACTCAGTCTCTGAAAGGTTCACTCAAGGCAAAAACGTTTGAGGCTTGGGTCCGCCTGAGTAATCGCGATCAACGCGGAGGCGGCGTGATCAGTTTACAGACTTTGGATGGCGTCACATTCGATGCGATCGTTTACGGTGAACGAGACCCTCACCAATGGATGGCTGGTAGCAATGGCTTTCAGCGCACCCAATCATTCAAGGGGGAAGAGGAGCGAATTGCCACCAAGGAATTCGTGCATATCGCAATCACGTACGGTGAGGACGGTCGAATATCGGCGTACCGTCAGGGCAGGCCCTATGGCCAATCGTATCAGGCCGCCGGTGTCGCATCCTTTGCACCAAATCAAGCTCAAATCATTTTCGGACTACGACACGGTACAGCCGGATCGGGCCGTATGTTAGCTGGCACGATTCGACAGGCGAAACTTTACGACTACGTGCTTAACGAAGAACAAATCGCTGCTTCTGCCGGGGATAGCTCTTACATCTCGCGGGATGAAATCATTCGTCAACTCAATCCAACTCAGCAAGAAACACATCGAGAATTATCCGAAGAGCTGGCAAAGCTGACGAACGAACAAGCGACGATGAAGGAAGGAAAGGTTTACGCGGCCATCACAAGAAATCCGGCTTCGGTGCACGTGTTGCTCCGCGGCAATCCATTGCAAAAAGGCGATGTGGTAGCTGCCGGAGGCATTGCGGCGATTCAAGGCGTAGACCCCGATTTTGGTATTGATGAGAAGGCGAGCGATGCTCAGCGAAGACAACGACTTGCCGAATGGATAGCGAATCCTGACAATCCGCTCTTCGCGCGTGTGATTGCGAATCGAATCTGGCACTACCATTTTGGACGAGGCTTGGTGGACACCCCAAATGATTTTGGATTCAGCGGTGGCCATCCCTCGCACCCAGAATTGCTGGATTGGTTAGCGGGAAAACTGATTGAGCATGACTGGAGCTTAAAAGAACTGCACTTCCTGATTGTCACCAGCAACACCTACCAACAATCATCACGCTGGAATGAGGCGGCCGCAAAAATTGATTCCGACAATCGATGGCTTTGGCGTTTTTCCCCCAGACGATTATCCGCAGAAGAAATCCGAGACGCTGTACTCACGGTCTCTGGCGGACTGAATCGCCAGCACGGTGGCCCGCCATTCCAAGACGTGCGACCCTACACACACCGGGGTGCTCAGTTCTACGAACCGATTGATCCAGCTGGCAATGAATTTGCTCGTCGTAGCATCTACCGTTTATGGGCTCGAGGCGGGCGTCATCCCCTGCTAGATGCTTTCGATTGCCCCGACCCTTCCGCCACCGCCCCCCAACGGGCTATGACAACGACACCGATACAAGCACTTACGATGTTAAACAGTTCGTTCGTGATGCGTCTTTCAGAAAGTTTTTCCGAACGACTGCAGTCTGAAAGAGAAACGATTCCTGAACAAATCAGCCTCGCCTATCAGAATTCATTTTCACGCCCCCCCAAGGGGATCGAGCTTGAGCGTGCAAGTCAATTTGTTCAAGAACATGGCTTGGCCGCCTTTTGTCGCGTGCTGCTAAACAGTAATGAGTTCATGCACATCGATTGATTGGGAGCTTCCAGTTGAATCCATTTCCTGACCCACACTCGAATGCCCCCACTCCCATCGATCGCCGGCAATGGTTCCGCTGGACGCAAGCTGGCTTGGGGGGAGCAGCTTTATCCAGCCTGTTAATGCGGGATGGAATTGCTCAGGCAACGGGTTCAAGCAACGAATCAGCAACACTTGAGAACGTGCCCCATCAAGCTCCAAAAGCCAAGCGAGCGATCCATATCTGCCTCTGTGGTGGATTCAGCCACATTGATACGTTTGACTACAAACCCGAACTCAGCAAGCGGCACGGAACACCGCTAACCGGCGACGAAAGACCGGATGTTTTTTTTGGCAAGGTCGGGTTACTCCGGAAAAACGACTGGAATTTCAAACAACGCGGCGAAAGTGGACTATGGGTATCGGATCTGTTCCCCCACCTTTCGCAAGTCGCTGATGAACTCACGGTTATTCGCTCAATGGTCGCCAATTCATCGAGCCACACTCCAGCAACATTTCAAGAAAACACAGGATTTCGCTTCAATGGATTTCCAGTTGCCGGCGCTTGGATGTCGTATGGGCTAGGCTCCGAAACAGATGAGCTTCCTGCTTACGTCGTGCTGCCTGACGCACGAGGTTACCCGGCTGGAGGCACAACCAATTGGACCAATGGATTTCTGCCAGCTCAACATCAAGGAGTCGTCTTCAAGACCAACGAAACGGTCATCGACAATTTGCAACCTGCACGTGCGATTAATGCACAAACAGATGCAGCCAGTCGAGTCCTATTACAGCAACTGAATCAACAACATTTTCAGGAGCGGGGTCAAAAAGATGACCTGCTCGACAGTCGAATTCGCAGCTATGCTTTGGCCGCAAAAATGCAGCTTGCTGTTCCTCAAGTCACCGATCTTGCCAACGAAACGAGGGCGACACTCGAAGACTACGGAATGACAGGTGAAGCGACGAAGGACTTTGGACGCAGTTGCTTAATGGCCCGTCGCTTATTGGAAAATGGCGTTCGATTCGTACAACTGTTCTCCGGAGGATCATTCGGATCCCCGCGAATCAATTGGGATGGACATGAAGACATGATTCGCAATCACAATCGCGAAGCACAGCGAATTGACCAACCGGTAGCAGCTTTGATTCGTGATCTAAAACAACGCGGTATGCTCGAGGATACGCTGGTGCTATTCACGAGCGAATTCGGTCGTACCCCCTTCACTCAATCAGCTGCTAACGAAGTTGGCAAAGGACGTGACCACAATCAAACGGGGTTCAGCGTCTGGATGGCGGGTGGCGGACTCAAACCAGGCTTTGCTTACGGAGCAACCGATGAAGTTGGCTGGAAGGCAGTCGAAAACCCCGTATCGTGGTACGACTTTCACGCCACTGTCTTGCATCTACTGGGCATTGATCACAAGCGACTCACTTACTACCACAATGGTATCCAGCGACGCCTGACCGACGTTCATGGGCGTCGGATCAACGACATTCTTGCCTGATCGGCTCCATGAGTTCCATTCACCGCTTGCCTACGCAAGAGATGATCTTCCAATTCTGACTCGACAAGAGGCAAGAGGGCATCCTTTTGCAAGCTTACAAATCCCTCAGGGTTCATCTATAATGCGGTTACTCTCCGCAAGCCCACCCAACCTTAAAAAACGCACGTGTCCGACATGCGCCGACTGCTGCTAATCACATGGCTGAGTTCGATGCTCATCACGAGCTTTTATCGGAATGCGGTCGCTGATGAGGGGACAGACTACTATGAGCAACACATTCGTCCCGTGCTGGTTGAGCATTGTTATGAATGTCATTCGGCGGATGCGGAAGAATTACAAGCTGGCCTTCGACTCGACCAACCTGCTGGTTGGTTGGACGGCGGTGATTCGGGTCCGGCAATCATCCCCGAGTCTCCGGAAGAAAGCTTGCTGCTGAAGGCGCTCAGCTACGAGGACGACTTCTACCAAATGCCGCCTGACCAGAAACTGGCGGACGAAATCGTCGAACGATTCACCGCTTGGATTGAGATGGGCGCCCCCGCACCGCAACCGAATGCGTCCACCGGCCGCGGAACGAACGATGCGCCCGAATCTCCCCAGCAATTTACCGCGGAATCTCACTGGGCCTTTCAACGTCCACATTATCAGTCCCTCGACGTTGCGAAAATCAAAACTAGCTCAACCAACATTCATTCAATCCTCGACGCGATCATCCAATCACAACTCGCCGAAGTCGATTTGGCGCCATCTCCTCAAGCCGACGCCGCTACACTGGTCCGCCGCCTTTCCATCGATCTCACAGGTCTACCGGCCAGCTTCGAAGAGATCTCTAGCTATCAGCAAAACGGGCGTCCCGATCGCTATCAACAATTGGTCGAGCGTCTCATTCATTCGCCCCGTTTTGGAGAACGTTGGGCCAGACATTGGCTCGACGTCGCGAGATTCGCCGACACAAAAGGATACGTGTTTACCGAAGATCGGAACTACCCAGATGCGTACAAGTTCCGGGACTGGGTCATCGAATCCTTCAATCGAGATCGACCGATTGACGATTTCCTTCGTTTGCAGCTGGCAGCTGACCAGCTGTCCGCCGACAAACCCGAAAACCTCTCCGCAATGGGATTCTTGACCCTCGGCCGACGTTTCCTCAACGACAAACACGACATCATTGATGATCGGATCGATGTGGTGACGCGTGGCATGATGGGTCTGACAGTGACCTGCGCACGCTGTCACGATCACAAGTACGATCCGATTCCCACCGCAGATTACTACTCTCTCTATGGCGTTTTTTCCAATTCCGAAGAACCGGGAGGGGAACCTTCGCCGTTGCGATTGGTCGACCGTGAGTCATTAAGCGACGCATACATTTTTGTACGAGGCAATTCTTCGAACCGCGGCAAACGGGTCGAGAGACAGTTTCTCAAAATCTTGTCAAAACCAGAGCGTCCTCCCTTTCAAAAAGGCAGCGGCCGTTTGGAATTAGCCCATGCAATTGCCGATCACCAAAATCCGCTAACCGCGCGCGTCTTTATCAACCGTGTTTGGGGACACTTAACCGGAAGCCACTTGGTCGATTCACCAAGTGATTTCGGAACGCGAAGTCGAAAGCCCGACCAACTCGCCCTGCTCGACTATCTGACGATAGAATTCGTCAAGCGAGATTGGTCCATCAAATGGCTGGTACGGGAAATTGTACTGTCAGCAACTTACCGCCAATCGGCAACCGATCGCCCGACAGCAGCCGAGCTTGACCCAGAAAATCGACTTTATTGGAAGATGAATCGTCGCCGGCTTGACTTCGAATCGATGCGTGACGGCATTCTGTTGAAGTGTGGACAACTTGATCAGGCAGCCATCGGTGGCCCTTCCGAAAACCTGACGGGCAAAGAGCGCTCTCACCGTCGCAGCCTTTACGCTTTCATTGATCGCCAAAACTTACCGAGTCTGTTCCGCGTTTTCGACGTCGCCTTACCCGATACCCATGTGCCACGCCGCTACCAAACAACAGTTCCGCAACAAGCATTGTTTTTGATGAACAGCCCATTTATTCGGGCGAATGCAGACAGCGCGATTTCTTCCTGGAGATTGGCCGAGGAGACCAACGACTCCGAGATCGTTCGCGGACTCTATCGGCAAATTCTTGGTCGGGAACCCAATTCGACCGAGTTGGACCTCGCTTGTCACTTCCTTGCTGAAAAGTCGGACGAAAAACAACTGCGGCAGCAAGCCATGGCGCGTTTCGCACAGGTCCTACTGCTTTCAAACGAGTTTCTTTTCTTGGACTAACCGCCATGCACAACCCACTATCACGCCGAGAAATGATTGCCCGCAGCGGAATGGGCTTCGGAACGCTGGCGTTAGGTAATTTGTTGGCAGAA
Organism: Pirellulaceae bacterium; assembly: GCA_029243025.1. NCBI lineage: Bacteria > Pseudomonadati > Planctomycetota > Planctomycetia > Pirellulales > Pirellulaceae > Pirellulaceae bacterium. Next base: position 11,106 of record JAQWSU010000023.1, read on the forward strand.
GATGCATCAGCCAACCGCAAATCTCCCTTGGAACAACAGTCACCGCATTTTGCCCCGAAAGCAAAACGCGTGATTCACTTGTTCATGAACGGAGGTCCCTCGCACGTCGACACGTTCGATCCAAAGCCGGCATTAGACAAATATGCGGGTAAGAAACTGCCAATGAAAAACTTGCGGACCGAACGAAAAACGGGTGCCGCATTTCCTTCGCCCTATCGATTTCATCGATTCGGCGAATCGGGAACGGAAGTTAGTGAGATTTTCCCAAACGTTGCCCAATGCGTGGATGACATGGCAGTCATCCGATCCATGCACGCCGATGTCCCAAACCACGAGCCATCCTTGCTACTGATGAATTGCGGTGCCGCGAGATTAATTCGCCCCAGTGTCGGCTCCTGGCTCACTTACGGCCTTGGCACTGAAAACCAGAATCTACCGGCCTTCATCGCCATGTGCCCTGGTGGATATCCGATTCAAGAATCTCAGAATTGGCAATCCGGTTTCTTGCCAGGAATTTATCAAGGCACTTATATCAATACAAAGCATCGCGAAATCGACAAACTCATCGAGCACATTCGTCATCCAGAGACTTCGACCGCGGTGCAACGGCGGCAGCTTGACCTACTTCGAAAACTAAACCAACAACACCTCTCTGAGCGAGAAAACGATTCTGCTTTAGAATCTCGAATCGAATCGTTTGAATTGGCGTTCCGAATGCAGCGAGAGGCAGCCGAGGCGTTTGACATTTCTCGTGAGCCTCGCTCGATCCGAAAGATGTATGGTTCGGGGACGCAAGCTCGTCAAATACTTATTGCCAGACGTTTAGTCGAGCGAGGCGTTCGCTACGTACAAGTCTGGCACGGCGCGGGCCAACCTTGGGATAACCATGATGACATCGAGGTCAATCATCGACGTCTTGCTCGTGAATGCGACCAGGCAATCGGCGCCTTGTTGGTCGACCTTAAGCAACAAGGCATGTTGGAAGACACCTTGGTTATTTGGGGCGGAGAGTTTGGGCGAACCCCAACCGTCGAATTACCGAAAAAAGGATCCAACCAGGGAAAAGTCAACGGTCGCGACCACAATCATCACGGCTTCACCATGTGGTTGGCGGGTGGCGGAATTAAAGGTGGAACCGTCTACGGAGCGACGGATGATTTCGGCTTTCAAGCTGTCGACAAACGGGTCCACGTCCATGACTTGCACGCTACCATGCTGCACCTGATGGGATTTGATCACGAGCAACTCACCTACCGCTACGCGGGTCGCGATTTCCGGCTCACCGATGTGCACGGAAGTGTCATTCACGACCTTCTGGCATAGGCCGGATGATCAGGTAACGCGAATCGAGTCCCCGACTCGCAACGTGCCTGCAGCGACGATTTCAGCTCTGAGCCCTCCTCGGTGTCGCAAGGCTGAAAGCAGATCTTGTCCGGAGTGCTTATTCAAATAGCTGCAAGGCTCGCACAACTTGATGCCTTTCAACGTGACGTCGCCGACACGAAACTGTTTACCGACCAGATGATTAAGTGGCACACCGATGGTCAATAGATTTCGACGAGTGGTCGCATGGGTCATCTGGACTTCATAGTCGGCATTGGCAGCTTGGATCGATTCCTGTTCAATCAAGGTAACCTGTTGGGATGGCCGAATCGTGCCTTTCTGAAAAGCTCCTTTCAAATTCGCATACCGATCCCCAACGAGCCCACGCCCCAGCGTCGCTTCAATTTGGTCTAGCTCACGCATCGCCTCAGCAGCGTTATCGCTGATCTGAATCGCCAACAATTCCCCGACAAACTCACTCATGCTTGCTCCTTGCATCACTGACCGCCTCAGCGAATTCTCGTCCCAACTCCAAGTACCCGTTCGAGTCATAATGCCACGGATCTGAATATCCGTATTTATCCGTCGAGATCACCAATCGAGCAGCCGAATCCTGTTCGACAAAATCTCGCTGTGCCTTACGGACTGTTTCACCATATGGCCAAACTTTCTTATTGTCTGCGCCCGAGTCGGAGATTTGTCCAACAACGACAGGAAGATCATCGACGCGTAAACTTGCTCGAATCAGGTCCATTAAGCGTTTCAAGTTTTGCTGATATCGGTCCGCAACTTCTTGTGAATAAAGAGCGTCACTTTCCCCTTGCATCCAAACGATGCCAGCAGGATTCAACGAATCAACTTCTCCATCGCCATCAATATCGCGATCGGACATGGCCTGACGAACGGCAGCCAGAAAATGGTCGTATTGGTTCACTCCCTTCCCGGCCCCGGTGCCTCCTGAGAAATCAGGCTCCCAACAGCCAAACTGACCTGCCGATGACTCGTCAATCGATGTTCCGCCACGTGAATACTTGATGATCGCAATATTCTTGTCGGGATCTAGCTGCCTTAATCTCTGAGCAAAAGTCAATTCTGCACCAAAACGATCGGAATAGCGATTTTGCTTGCCATCAGACTGAAACCCGTAACCGTGACCAGCGCGTAGCGGCGCCCACTGCCCCCGCCCATCGATCGGATGACCATCGGGTGAGCTATTTCCATGGAAGATAAACACGCCCTCCAGTTCCGACGCAAGCGATGCGGGTACATCTTGATTGCGACCAAACCCATCCATATTCGATTGTCCGCCCAAGTAATAGACGTCGTACTCTTCAGCAAAGGCGGGAAAACTCCAGATGAAAACCAACAAGGCAAGAGGCATCAATCGGAAATTCACAACAGGCTCCGTACGTGAAGGAATTACAATGGGTAAGCAATTGTTATTTTAAAACACGAGGCAAGCCGAGGAAAGTGATCGGTCCTTCATCGTGGTTGGCACGCGGGCCCAATACTGGAAACGTTCAGTCCAACGCCGAGCTGGCAATCAGTCAAATAAAAATCGCGGGTAGACTGGCTGACGAAACGCGATTCGACTCCCAAAGTTCATTCGTATTGGCGGCCTGATCGATCGCCCGAATCTCTCACCAATCCAGATGAGTCCCAGCAAATCGTGCAGAAATCACACAATCAGAAACTCATTGATCGCGACAGAAAAAAATCAACGGACAGCCTTGCAGGCCCGAGAGACGCGTCGCCAACATCAAGAAATCAGTTCATCAACGACGGTCGCTTCTTCAGGCGTTACACGAACGGGGCGGCCGTCCGAAGTGCGCAATTCATGAGTCAGATCGACGCCGAGCAACGTGTAAGCCGTTGCGGCCAAATCACTCGGTGTTATGGGGCGATCTTGCGGACTTTCGCCAACCGCGTCGCTACTGCCCACAACTTGGCCGCCTTGAATTCCACCACCGGCAACAACGGCACTGAAGACACGAGGCCAATGATCTCTCCCCCCCGCTGTATTCAGCTTTGGCGTGCGACCAAATTCCCCCATCACCATCACAAGCGTTTCATCCAACATGCCGCGATCATGCAGATCTTCGATTAGACCACTCAGCGCCAAATCCAGCGACGGGATCAGCCCCACGCCAATCTTTGCTCCTGCATAGCCCTCTTTCAGCCGCGTATAGAGTTTGTCATGGGTATCCCAGCCAGGATTATTAACGGTGACAAATGGCACACCACGCTCCACGAGACGACGAGCCAGCAAACAACTTTGCCCAATCGTTTTGCGACCGTATCGGTCGCGCGTCGCGACAGTTTCGTCGGACAGTTTGAAAGCCTTTTTGGCATCGTTTGAAGTCAACAATTGGTAGGCCCGCTCCAGGTCCGAATCTTCCCTGTGGTCAGCTTTGCTCTCGATCTTTTCGTGAAAACCATTCAAGGCATTCACGAATTGACGACGACGATCCAGACGAGCCAGATTCATCCCTCGAGCAAAGTCAAGATCGCGAACTTGAAAGCCAGGCTTCGCTGGATCACCCCCCAGGGAAAAGGGCTGCCTGGCTGCGGACAGATATCCGGCCCCCGAGAGCTTACTGCCGCCAACGCGAAAATCTGGCACTGCAATATTCGCGGGCAACACCCCGATTTGTTCACGAACCTCTGCCAACACGGCTCCCAACATCGGATATTCAAGAACGGGTGTCGGTTTGTAACCTGTCATGAGATAGTGGGTGCCAAAATTGTGCTCCCCTAGCGGCGAAGTCATCGATCGAATAATCGCCAGTTTGTGAGCCAACGCAGCAGTTTTCGGCAGACATTCCGTGAAATGGACTCCCGGCACGCTGGTCGCAATCGACTGCAACGGTCCCCGTACTTCGATGGGAGCATCGGGTTTTGGATCGAACGTTTCAAGATGGCTCGGGCCCCCGTCGAGCCAAATCAAAATGCATGATTTGGCTCGCGGTGCATTACGAGTCTTCTGGAAATTCGTTTCCTCTGCCTTGAGACGCTGCAAGCGAAACAAGTCGCCAAGTCCCAATCCAAGTCCCAATCCAAGTGCGCTGAGACCTCCGATTCGCAAGAATTCGCGACGGGAGGCTGCCTGCCTGCATTGGCTTCCCAAAAAGATCGATCTCATTTCCCGAACTCCATCGAATACAGTTCTCAAACACACGACACGGCGATCTCAATGGTTTGTCATAAATTCCTGACAACTGAGAACACTCCAAACAAAATCCTCCAGAACTTTCAACTCTGCTTGAGCATCATCTTTATTCCGCCTTAGCTGGCTGTCCCAATACGCATGCTCATCATCGGTTGGATTTCGGCTCAGCGCCAAACGATAAAAACGGTTAACTACGCCAGCCTGATCTTCCTTCGCCTTCACAAGTTTAATCAAGCGACTTTGTGGATCACTAATTCTTCGATTCAACAAAGGGCCATTTATCAAATGCAGCGTGCGAGTGAGTCCACCCACAACTGCCCCAGTCGTCTCACAGGATTCCTGCCTTGAGCAACGTCCCAGCACGTCAAGCGACGTGGAAGCGATCCCAGCATCAACCAGTGAAATGGCTCGCGTCCCTAACGGCTCATTGCCATATTGATCAGGCATGTCGATGACGTCAGAAATCGCATCTGCTAACAATTCGGGTGACAAAGGCCGGGACAGCGCGCGAGAGTAAAAACGATCATCATTCTGATTGGTTACAACGGTTGATGAAGAGCGACCATAAGTAGCGCTGAGTGCGATCCGTCGGATGACATGTCGAAGATCATATTCGTTTTGCACAAAGTCTGCGGCAAGTTTATCAAGTAACACGGGATGGGTCGCCGGATTAGTTGACCGAAAATCATCGGTAGGCTCGACCAATCCTCGTCCCATCATGGCTTTCCACAATCGGTTCACAACAGTTTTCGCAAAATAGGGATTCTCAGGCCCCGTCAACCAAGTTGCAAAAGCGACTCGTCCATCATCGACACCCGTCAGGTAAGGGCCTCCCGGGATACGCGGCTTGGCCGCTTCGCCCGTCCGAGGGTGAATTACTTCACCACCATCCGAATCTACTCGGATGACTCGCCCTTGTTCGACCCCCGCAAACACAGCCGCCAAACCGTGGTAATCATCCTGCGTCCAGTGATCGAGTGGATGATTATGGCAGTTGGCACAGCGCAAACGACTCCCCATAAATAACTCACTTGCCAACTCAGCTTGTTCGCGCGGCCCACGGACCGTACGAAAAAAATTCGCCGGACCAATCTCATGGGTATCCCCTGTTGCCATCAGTAAATCACGGGCAACTTGGTCATAAGCAACTCGCTGGGACACTCTCTGTTTCAACCAACGATGGTAGGTAATCGCACCCTGTCGATCATTGGGTTGTGGACTCACCCTGAACAACTGGGCCAATCGGAACGTCCAGTATTCGTCAAACGCATCCGATTCCAGTAATTCATTGACAAGCTGCACTCGGGTTTGGCGTTGACGATTAGCTCCATAAATCCGTTGTTGCTCAAGCGTTGGAAGACGTCCCGTCAAATCCAGTGTCGCACGTCGCAAGAACGTAGCAGCGTTTGCTTGAGGTGCAACGGGCAGCTGCAATGTTGCCAATCGAGCCAAAACCAGTTCATCAATAAAATTAAAACGAGGCTCAGAAGCGAGTTCAACGGGCTGATTACCGATCGGCACAAGAAATTCCACCGGGACCACTTGATCCAAATAACGAGCGATCACGAGGTGTCGACCACGGCGCAGCAATTCAGCCATTGCCGTTTCTGAATCAATTCGGACCGCTGCCTGATCCTCGGCAGTGAAGACGGTCCACGCCGTAACATCCACTTCGGTTTCGTCTGAGAAAAAAGCGATCGCCTGAAGCGTTACCGAATCACCAACACAATTCGCAACTTGGCTGCGAGGCGATACATCCAAACGGATAAGCTGCTTGGCTTGAATCTTGGGCGCCCCCTGTTCGACCCACGTCAATACAAGTTGCGCGGCATCGTCTTCAAGTCGAAAACCGCCACCGTGCTCGAGTGATTCCGTCGGCTTTCGCACAAGCAGACTCGCGGTGGGTGTGGCTAGATTAACTCGCCGCCCTTGAAGCTCTTGAACGATCGATCGGTAATCGAATTCGGAATCTCCCCCGTAGAGCGACAGGCGAAAACCGCCTCGCCCTACCGCCGCCCCATGGCAGGCGCCCGTGTTGCATCCCGCTTTCGTCAAAACGGGAATGATCTGATTGTCAAAATCGACAACCGCGCCACTTAACACGGTCGACAATAACGAACAGAGGAAGAAGACGACTGCCATCAAAGGATTCGACAGACTGGCCGATCCAGTTTGCATCGGTAATTCCCCACGAAGTGCAGACTGCCAATTGAGAAGAAAGGCGGCACAAACCCTAATTCTTCTTACCATATTTCTTGGCCCATCCGCGGATAACTGTTTGAGCAGCATCGGTTCCATAGTTGGCAAGTTTGTCAGAGTTCACAATCCGACCAGCAATTTGCCCAAGCTGTTTGGCCGCTTTGTCATTTTTTTCAACATAAGATTCCACTTCGGCTGCCGCAACACGAACTTGTTCGTCGGTCGCCTGCTTGTTGATCACAGCACGCACCAATCTTGCTAATCTCGGATCATCCGTGCGCATGTTCATGCGACCTCGATTGGCACCCCGCGCTGGGCGAAGCTCAGCAAGCGTGGGTACCTTACCACCGCCTGTCACATCCGCAATCGCTTTCAAGATCTTCGGCGCATCGGCCTGAAGACTTGGCTGAACAAGGGCAAAGTTAGCCGATGTCTCACCCGCTTTGCCAACCAATACCGTGAGCGTCACCTGTCGGTTGAGCCCATAAGCGCCCGGCCCCGCCAAACCGTCCATTGAAATCCCATAGGCCGCCTGCTGGGGAAAGTGTCGCTTGACATTCTGCATCCATTCCTTCGTCGCAGTCGCATCATCAGTCAAGAAAATCACCCCTGACTGAAGCCCCTGCTCCCTTCTTTTGGCAGCGAATTTCATGACGGTGTTCGTCAAACCAAACGCTGGACGCGTTCGAGCATGAACAAAAATCAACGCAACGGGTTTCCCATCCGCCTGCTGAATCGGATCAAATTCCTCACCTGCCAACTCACCAAATACGCCGACCGCCTTGAATGGCGGCAACGGCTCACCTACCTGGGGACCGGAGAATACTTCGTCTTCCGCCCAACCCGCGGAAGAGAGGCTCGACAATAGGAGAATAACTCCCAACAGGCTACGACTAACCATAAGACTGCCCTCTTGTGACATGTTTCCTAAGAATTTCCATGGCTCGAAATCCAGCCTACTATCCTAACTCATTTCGACTCGTCGACCCTTACCACTTCGACCGAAATTCGTTCAGATCCATTACGAAAATGCCCATGAGACAGGTCCTTACGAACTTTTTCGCCGCAGGCTCACCGTTCGGATGCAACCCGATTTCGTTTTCCAACCAATCGAATTTACTCGATCACACCGTCGAAAAGCGATCGTAACACAAGCAAAGATACTCGCGAGAGATTCGTCCAAAAAAAATCGATTCGTAAATCGCAAACGCCGCAAATCGAATCAAATCGTCCCCAGGTCAGTTCCAGCGTCCCCGGTACCCATCAGGCTTACGTGGTTGCACAAACGCGTGAAGCCTTTTCTCTGTCACGTTGCTGTCGGCATCGTCAGTAATTCCAAGAAACCCTTCAATCTCTTCTTCAATCCGTTTGGCAATCACAGCATTTTCCTCGATCGTCTTGGTGGCCTGTTCCCACCATTCACCTTCGCCGCTCTTGATTTGAATCAACGGGATCTTCCGCTCCTGATCAAGCAGAGCCCATACCTCATAACTGGATTTGTAATGGCCTGTTGTTGCGACGGATCCACTATCTTGAGAATAAACAACACCTTGATTCTTCGCTTCAAGCACGATCACCTGTTTGACATCAGCAGTTGAAATGATTTTCTTGCGTGACCAAGGAACGGGTATGGGACCTCGATAAATTATGATCTGTTCCTTGGTGACGCTCAGCATCGCTCGATTCAAGTAGATCGCCATCACGAAATAGACAATGAAGATCGCAATCGTGCAATTAACGCCAAAGACAATGAAAGAGCGTTCGATTCCAACTCCATTCAAACCAATGCTGGCGGCAGCAGTGGCGCTAGTTGCCCAGATGAATGGAATAGCAGACAGAACAATCGCGATCCGAAACAACCAGAAAGAGCCTCTGCCCGAAATTCGTAATTCCCTACCGTCTTGCTTCTTAACAATGTTCATCGTCCCCTCCCCCAGGCGCAAAGATGTGCCAATTAGCCTGACAGAACCGAGCCCGAATACAGCATCGATCCCAATTCACTGCTGTGTTCGTTCGACTTCCAACTTAGCTTGTCGGAAAACCGCAAAAATCGGGCCGGCGATGGTCCAGGCCAGCAGCCGTTCGATACGAGCATAGAAGCACGCGATGACCTGGTCGCCGATCGTGTCCAGTCGCCGATCGTGTCCCACGGAATGCAGGGCAACGCCGAAGCGCTGTGCCAAACAATGATAATCTGCTGCATTACCCGGGTAGATAAGCCGGCGGGGTTGAACGACCCTGCCGTTTTTTTATTTGGCGTTTATTAAATCGAATACCTCAACACCTGCCAGTTTCAAGACCGCCCAAATCAAAGGACCCAATATCACCACACCCAAGCCAATACAAATGCCAGTCTTCCCATCCATCCAGGAAAACCCGTGTTGAGGTTGGCTCGTTAATTCTTCGTGGGAAGGTTCTTTTTTTCTCGTCCATCATGATTTCTCTACGTTTTCATCGGAAATCTCGAAGACTGATCAGCAACAGAGATCTTACTGGGATTCACAATGCGGGTGACCATTCACGCGCCAATTGCATCAAAAAATCACCAACCAAGGAGGGATTAGCAGTTAAAGATTTGCAAATAGACTCGCCATTTTTTGTAACCTACCGTCGCTTCGTGGCTAGAAAACCCGACCAAAGATTGAGTTCAGCAAACGCTCCAGTAAACGAAGCCGACTTGCCAATTGTCTTGCATTTAAAAACCAAGAATCTGGTTTTATTAGAGATTCGATGTCAATCGATGGCCGAGGAGGGGCTCGAACCCTCACACCGGTTACCCGATACGGGATTTTAAGTCCCGTGCGTCTGCCAATTCCGCCACCCGGCCAAGAAGCGTGTCGGAAAACGGCCAATTTGTTCTCCGCGACCCCGCAATTCTGACGAAAGTTGATCCGCTCGTAAACCCGGCACGGTCGCTCATTGAAATCCAGTGCCAAGATTCCAGCCAGGTTAAAGATTACCCATTAGGCCAAGCTCATCTCCGCTGGGGGAGGCCGCCAGACGACCAATCAGCCTTTGATCCACCAGATAGAGCAAAAGGGGTAGCTGCAGGCGATAGGATCAAAAAACGCTCGCAGATTCGCAGAATCGGCGAGCGTCTACTAGAAGCCGCTGGGATGGCTGAGAATTAATTGTCAGCCAAGGGCTCTTTTCTTTCCGTGATTACCGGAAGCTTAGGCGCCATTTCGGCGTTCAACTCCGTAAAGGGAGCCCACTCTTCTGGCAAATTGTCTTCGTGGAAGATCGCCTCAACGGGGCATTCGGGGACGCATGCTTCGCAATCGATGCATTCGTCTGGGTGGATGTAAAGAATCTTGTCACCTTCGTAGAAACACTCGACGGGACAAACGACGACGCAGTCGGTGTACTTGCATCCAAAGCAAGGCTGGGCAACTACATGAGTCATCGGAACCAAATCTCCTATTCGTCTGTGGACGCGGACCCGAGCCTGGCGACACGGGATTCAAACTAGTTATCGGCTCGTGACAATCGATCCTAAATAAGAAGCTTGTCCGACCGGGCAATCGTGTTGTTAAAGTTTAACGTGTGGGCGGCTTGCGCCCTTGCTATCCCTTGGAAATCTAGTGCTGGCGGAAGCTTATGTCAAGGGACAGTCAAGCCGGTCAGACTTGCTTCGTTCGCCGGGTCTACCTAGAATCGATCAAGGAAAAGGGGTCAGGAGGCTTTAGGCAAAGACAACTGATTCACCGGAAACCAAGGATGGATCCGCACATTGGGGCTGGAAGGAAATAACGGGTGGCTCTTTCTGATATCGATCGCCGACTGCTAGAACGCTGCTTGGCTCGCGAACCGAGGTCGTGGGAAGACTTCGTTGATCGTTTCATCGGTCTGATGCTCCATGTGGTGAATCACACCTCGCAGGTACGTGGTCACCGTCTAACAGACGAGGACCGAGAGGATTTGGTCGCTGAGATCTGCGTTGTGCTAATTCAGGACGATTTTTCGGTTCTACGGCGATTTCGCGGCGACAGCAGTCTGGCCACCTATCTGACGGTTATTGCCCGTAGAGTTGTGGTACGACAACTCCAAAACGGGCGTAATGCGGCAACCTTGAAGACCGTTCGTGACTCCAGCCGTGAGGACGCGCGTTCCAACGGGAGTGTGGAGCAGCGAATTAGCAATCAAGAAGAGCTTTCGCGACTGCTCTCTCGATTGGACGGTGCAGAAGCCGACGTGGTCCGCATGTACCACTTGGAAGGCAAGAGCTATCGCGAAATCAGCAGTGTGGTGGGGATGCCCGAAAACAGCATCGGGCCCACCTTAAGTCGAGCGAGGACCAAACTGCGCCAGGCCCGTGCAGACGCCTAAGAAGCGAACGGCCCCAATTTTTTTTCCCGTGAGAGCGATGCTCCTATCGTTCGCTGCTGCCAGACCGGCCAAAGATCCCAGCTGGTCGATTGAAAACGCACTTCTGATCTATTTTTGCATTTTCTTTTTTATCGGAGTCGATCGAAGGGGGGCAAGCGTCGAATCGCCGCATTTCGAGGAATGCTTTGGCTGCTGTACGGATTGGGCATGACCCCGGCCTGAGCCTGATTGGGCTGCAAGGCGTTCGGGTTTCCTAAATCGACGTACGGATAACCATCAATTTGGGGCATGGCCCAAAGTTGCCGATCGTCTCCGACGACTTGGTTGATCAAATGTCGCTCTGTCTTCAGCGTGAAGACCAAGTCTGCCGGCGGCAGGCGAATCTCGACATTTCTCGGCAGCGAGACGGAATTCGAGGCATCATATTGGAACCCCGACGCAAGTGCACTGGCCAACGGTTGATTGGCCGTGTCGAACAAATGCTGCTCAACGACCCATCCCCTCGATGCATCGACAACGGTAATCTTGGTGAGTTCCCCCGACGGAGTATGGATTCGGGATCGGATTTGCAAATGGCCCGGTCGCGCTGGAAACGGTCCTTCGTGCTCACCCGTCGGATCGATTTCTACGACGCCCAACGCCTCGATCAGCCAATTAGGTGGCACGGGCACGATCTCTTTAGTCGCACTCTGATAAAACTGTTCGTGTCTTCCCCAATAAACGGCTCGTTCATCGCTACGCTTCACCCACATCCAGTAGGCTTCGTCATTGCTCCCTAGATCAAGCTCCGGACCGGCCAGGCGAGTTTCCGCTCGAAGTCGAAATCGATTGGGACGTTCAAACGCGTAAGTTGCTTCCAAAGCTGGAATTCCGGGGCCCGGAACGGTCAATGTAGCGCCTGTGGATTGAACTTTTTGCACCTGAGTACTGTTGGCGTTGACTACTCGAATGATGTCTTCCAGCGAGGGCTGCAGCGAGAGCAGAACAGGAGCGTTATCGTTGACAAGCTGGCTTTTCTTAGGACAGCTGGCACCCGATGCGCAAAACAGAACGACAACAACAATCAAAGCGTATAGTGACTTGTGATTCAAAATCAGAGCATCCATGCTGTTAATTCATGTAACGCGAAAATAATTTGCCTGGCGAGCCGCTTCCGGACTAATCGCCCTTCGCAAACAACAACGCAGCTAATTCATGCTGAATTGCAGCGGCCTCCGCTTCTGTCGGATGACAAACGGGAACTTGATACTCTTCCTCGGCACGGGGGCAGAAAACCATCATCACTTCGTGACCTTCCGCTGTTACCTCGGAAGCCTCGAGCTTGAAGATTCGTCTCCGCAACATGAGTAAGGCAAGGATGTAAGCAACATCCCGTTTGTGATCTTGGTTTTGCAACTCTTTGAAATAGTGCAGCATGACATCATTCGGAGCCCAATGCAGTCGGTTAGCCTTCGGATCCGGAACTTCCGACTTCCACCAACCGAGTGAATTTTCCGGTGGGCCCTTCCATTGATCCTCAGCAAAATCCTGCCTAAGCACTTCGGCCCCCTCGGCAATTAACGCCGAATAAAACACTTCTCCAGCCGCCAGCTCTCGCTCCGAAGCTGCACAACATCGAGTGAATTTCTGGACTTCGAAATCCATGTTCGTCGACTGTCTATCTACCAGGAAAAAAAATACCCCAGACGTCTCGCGCGGCGGGATGGTACGAAAAAGCGGCCATCGCGACAAGGCGAAGCCAGCCAACGGACGTTCAAAATGACGGCTGGCGGCCGGTTCCGACCGCAAACCTTGATGATTTCGCAGCTTGTTGACCGAACCAAAACCCCAAGATAGACTCTCTTAAGTGATTGAGAATCAGCAAATCCCCCCCAGATAGACGATGTTCACGCCAGCACTGCTCCTACTGCTGCTATCGTTACTTGCCCTTGGCAGCTGAGGGCTAACGTTGGGTGAACGACCAATCTGCAAGTCCTCCCCGAGGCCTGCTTCGCATGGGTCCCGGGGTTTTTTCATGGAATAGTCTGCGAGCAGAATCCAGATTCCTCGCGAAGTATAAGCGGACGTAAGCGCCTTGAAATGGTAACGATGCTCCTGTATTCCGATGATCACGAAAGTCGCCAAATCCGACCGCGTTGGATTTGCGTCACAAGGGCTGGGTTGTTACTTTCCAGCCGGCATTTGGCCGGCTAGAAAATTTCGATAACTCAGCAACCCTCGATGACTTCTTATCTCTTGAAGGACAACCCCGTGTCCAACACACGCACAATCCGCATTTTTGATACTACACTTCGAGACGGTGAACAATCTCCCGGCGGGAGTATGAATCTCGACGAGAAACTGAAAATTGCTCACGCACTCGTCGATTTGGGAGTGGACATTATCGAAGCCGGTTTTCCCATTGCTTCACCGGGTGACTTCGAGGCTGTCCGGGAAATCTCGACGAACGTCAGCGGTGCCACGATCTGCGGCCTAGCTCGTTGCAATGAAAAAGACATTGACCGTGCCTGGGATGCGTTGAAGCAGGCCCACCGACCACGAATCCATGTCTTCTTGGCAACGAGTGCAATCCATCGCGAGTTCAAGCTTAAGATGACTCCCCAAGAGATTGTCAAACGAGCCGTTTCGGGCGTCGCACGGGCTGTCAGTTACTGCGACGACGTCGAATTCTCTCCGGAGGATGCCGCACGAACGGAAGTCGACTTCCTCTGTGAAGTCGTCGAAGCCGCGATTACAGCCGGTGCAACGACCGTCAACATACCCGACACGGTTGGCTATGCGACTCCTGCTCACATGGGACGTGTGATCAAGACGTTAGTTGACCGCGTTCCCAACATTGACCAAGCCGTGATCAGCGTCCATTGCCATAATGACTTGGGACTGGCGGTCGCAAACAGCCTGGCGGCAGTGGAAAACGGAGCTGGTCAAGTCGAATGTACGATTAACGGGATTGGAGAACGGGCCGGAAATTGCTCACTCGAAGAAATTGTTATGGCGCTACGAACGCGCGTCGATTATTTCCAGGCCGATACGGGAATCAAATCCGAGCGACTGGTCCCGGCAAGCCGGTTGGTATCCGGCATTACCGGTTTGCAGGTGCAACGCAACAAGGCCATCGTAGGTCGCAATGCTTTTGCTCACGAAGCAGGTATTCATCAAGATGGGATGCTGAAAGAACGCACCACGTACGAAATCATGCGTCCCGAGGATGTGGGCTTTCTGAACACCGAACTGGTGCTAGGCAAGCACTCAGGACGAGCCGCTTTGGCGGACCGAGCTCGCGCATTGGGTTTTCACCTCACGGGTGAGCAACTCAAATCGGTTTTTGAGGACTTCAAGCTGTTGGCAGACAAGAAGAAGGAAATCTACGATGGCGATATCGCTGCGATTATCAAACAGACCATTCACGCCTCGAGCTCCAGGGAAGAGTGGTCATTGGTAGCCTTTCAGTCAACATCAGGAACCGGTCGGCAACCGACGGTAAAGCTGACGCTGAAACGGGGTGACAATGAGATTACTGAGGAGCTTTCGGAAGGTGATGGCCCCGTCGACGCAGCGTTTTTGGCCACGGAGAAAATCACAGGTATGAAACTCGCCTGCAAAGATTTTCTCGTACGGAGTGCCACTTTGGGCCACGACGCCCAGGGCGAAGTCATCGTCGAAGTGGAACATAACGATGAAACTTATCGGGGTCGGGGCGTTTCGACCGATACGGTCGAAGCCACCGTCCTGGCAATCCTGAATGCAGTAAACCGAATCGCCACCTCGGTCGAATCAGGCAACGAAGGCTAACAGGTAAAAAACGCAGCCCGTCAAAGCGGTTAAGAACAATTCAATCGCAGCGAGTCGCGCCCAAAAGATGTGGGAGCGACTGTGGTCACCGGGCGCTGGCGGACGCGGGAATTGTCGCAACGCGCGCACCACGACAAAGATCCACAACAGGGCAGTCGGAATAGCGCACGCCAAGTGGATCGCCAAACTTAAATCGATCCAATCGTTCCAGCGACCATCTTGCCAGAATCGGGAGGGCATTGCTCGATCCATCCAACCATTCACTCGCATATCAATTTCAAACAAGGTAACGGCCGCCAGCAGAACTGCAGCAAGGATCAACTGGGTCGTTTTGTGTAAGCCATAGCGGCGGTGATACCGCACCTGATAAATGCTCCAAAACATCACTGGCACGACCGCAAACATCGCCAGGAAAACGACATCAAGCATGAGTGATCCGCGAAATCCGACAAAACCATCAAGGCCGTTGAATTCGGCGAGTAAACTGAAGCAAATCGGGTCAGACATCTTCGCGTTGCTGGGGGCCAGAATAAAATGCGGAAACGGCAGCGAACTCTCGCCATTCTAAGCATCGTGATTCGCGAGACTAGAGCAGCCCCGCAGCATCTGCGTCTATTTTTGCCAAGATTGTTTCCATCGGCGATGAATCGCCTGTAACTGCTCGACCTGAGCAGGCTCATCCGCGGCCAGATTTCGACTCTCCGCAGGGTCTGAATCGATTCGATACAGTTCGGGCTCCGTCTTCTTGGAGGGCTGATACAGCTTCCACGCCCCTTGTCGAACCGCCCGTTGACCGCCCAACTCCCAACAAAAGCTCGCATGGGGTGTGGCTGCCGCCGCCTCTTGAATCACTGGCAAGATGTCTTTCCCGTCCAAGGAATCATCGGGTACGGCGATGTCACACAAACTGGCCAGCGTCGGCAGCCAATCACAGGCGGTGACCATTTGTCCCCGAACTTGGCCGGCAGGTAACTGTCCTGGCCACGAGATCATGGCAGGAACCCGAATCCCCCCTTCCAACAGTTGAAATTTATGCCCGCGGTACGGACCAGAACTTCCGCCGCCATGGTGAGCTCGCTCTTCCACCGAATGTCCGTGGTCTGATTGAAAGACCAAGATCGTATCATCTCGCAAATCCAGATCATCAAGCAGCTTGACCAATCGACCGATTCGTTCATCGATCGTGGAAATAAAGGCAGCATAAAGGTTGCGTGGATAGGGAAGATCCCGATAACGTTCAAGCCATTGCTCATCCCCCTGATACGGATAGTGAGGCATGTTAACGGCAAAGTAGATGAAGAATGGCGATTCAGGATCTTGCTGGATAAATTGCGTTGCTTCCTCAACCATCAGATCGCCAAAGAATCGTCCGTTCTCGAAGACTTCGACACCATTGCGATAAAGATCGTGTTCATTGGGACCATTCCAATAATAGAAATGTGAGTAGTTGTCGATGCAGCCACCCATGTGACCAAAGGAATAATCAAAACCACGCTGATTCGGCAGCAAGTGCGGTTCAAAGCCGAGGTGCCACTTGCCAATGTGCGCTGTCCGATATCCAGCCGATTGAAACATGTCAGCCATCGTCTTTCGTTCGACTGCCAAACCGCCCTTTTGCCCTCGGCGCGTGCCCACATTACCTGACACGCCAGCGCGCTGGGGTGTCAGGCCGGTCATACAGGCCGCTCTTGAAGGCGCGCAGACGGGCGATGCCGCGTAAAACTGCGTAAAACGGACGCCTCGCTCTGCCAAGGCATCCATGTTGGGTGTAATCAGATCTTTTGCTCCGTAAACATTGATGTCTACGCTTCCTTGATCATCGGTCAAAATGAAAATCACATTCGGCTTGCGAGCTTCCGCCGTAATCGCCGCATGGCTGCAGCTCAGAAAACACATTCCAACCACGAAGCACTTAAACATGAATCGGCAAAACCTCTCGTTCATCGGAAGAGCCTTCCCACCCGAATCAGGTGTCAAAAAACATTGGTTCAGCTCACCGCACCCAGACTGCGGCAATTGGCTGGAGTGATTTAATCGACAGCTTCCCTCTTAAACAGCAACTGCCTCCCAGAGCCGGCTTGATTCTATCTTAAGTCAACCGCACCATCCGTGAAATAATCAGAAACAAAGGATCTACCAATTCGACCATTTCATCGATGACCCCGCCGAGAATTCGGCATACGCCGGCCGGCAACATCAGCGCACAAAAATGGTTTGCCAATCGATCGACCAGCTGGTGCAGCCCGTCAAAGCGATCACCGTGTCAGCTCCGCAGTCGCTTTGCGATGTCACGGTCTCCACCAATATCGGTCAGACGCCGTTCCCGCCCTTCGAAAAGGTATGTCAAGCGTTCATGATTCAGCCCCATCAATGACAGGATGGTCGCATGTAAATCGTGCACATGCAGTTTATCTTCAACAGCACGGAAGGCAAAATCATCGGTTGCTCCGATCACTTGTCCACCTCGAATCCCACCACCAGCCATCCATGAGCTGAAACCGTAAGGACTATGATCGCGTCCCTGATTTCCTTGCATCACGGGGGTGCGACCAAATTCCCCCGTCCAGACAACCAGCGTGCTGTCCAGCATTCCGCGCTGCTTCAAGTCTGCCAACAAACCTGCGATGGGTTGGTCGATCCGTTTCGCGTTTCCGGCGTGATTCTTGCCACACTCACCGTGCCCATCCCAATCGGTATTGCAAAGCAAAACACAACGCACCCCCCGCTCCACCATCCGGCGAGAGAGCAAACACATTTTCCCAAATCGATCTGCCGAGTCGGTCCCAATACCATAAAGTTCTTGAGTGGCCCGGGTTTCTCTCGATAGATCAATCAGTTCCGGAGCTGCCGTTTGCATACGATAGGCAAGTTCGTAATTGGCAATCCGCGCATCAAGCCTCGAATCACCTTCGCGACTAGACCGATGAACCTGGTTCCAGGCGTTGATTCGATCGATCATCCGCCGCTGCTGTTCGGGTGAAATTGATTTGGGGCGATTAAGATTTTGAATTGGGTGACCTTGATCGCGAAGCACTGTTCCCTGATAAACCGCTGGAAGGTATCCGGAATGGTACATCACTTTACCGCCTCGAAAACCACCATCACTCAAAGCAATGTAGGCAGGCAGACTGTCACTTTCGCTGCCCAAACCGTAGGTGAGCCACGCACCGACACTCGGATGACCGAGTAACGTTGATCCGGTCGTCATTTGCGTGATCGCCGGACCATGAATGAATGAATCGTGGTAACACGAACGGATAACTGCTAAATCATCGGCATGCTTGGCCAGTTGAGGAAAAAGACTCGACACTTCAAGGCCCGAATCGCCATACTTTTTGAACGGAAAAGCGGACGCCATTAATTTTCCATCAGTCGGTCGCATAAACTGCAACGAAAGCCCTGCGGTGTTAAAACTTGAGGGCAGCGATTGGAGGTGATGCTTGACCAACTCAGGCTTTGGATCGAAGGTCTCAATCTGACTCGGCCCACCCACCATAAACAACATAATCAGACTTTTGGCGTGGGCAGGAAAATGCTGAGGTTGAACGGCCAACGAACTGCCGAAAGAATTTGCCGGAGCAGCCTCAAGATCTGTTCGCAACAAACTGGCGAGTCCAATCGCACCGGTCCCCATTGCGGCTCTTGCCAAAAAATCGCGTCGACTATCGGCCAACTCGACACGACCACAACGAGTTAAGGAATGAGTCATAGTTCAGTCCACGTAAACAAATTCATTCAGATTAAAGAGCGTCAAACAAAGCTTGGTCAGTGCCGCCGCCCGTCGCGGAGCAAGCTGATTAAGTCCTGCTGGTTGCTTGTCAACGGGCAACGAATCGTCGGCCATCTCCTCCAACCGATCGAGAAATGCAACTGCTTCAGTTACTTCCTTGCCAGACGCGGGGCGTCCCAATGCGACTTGCCATGCGCGTTTAACCTGAGCGGTCGGCTCCTGCCCCACTTCGTGAACCAATCGCATCGCAAAATTCTTTGCCTGCTCGAACCCCAACTGATTGTTCAATAACCACAGCGCTTGCGGCGCTACCGTTGACGCGTCACGACCTGAACAACTCACGGCGTTCACTGGCGCATCGAACAAGTCAAACAGCGGAAAATTGAAGTTTCGCCGCACAACAATATACAGGCCTCGACGCGTCTGGTCCGATGCCAATTCAGACTCGACCCAAATCGACTTATTTGTCAACTCCTCCGCCAACAGAGGTGGCATCACCGGACGGCCCCCCATCGCCAAATTGATGGTGCCCGCGACCGAATGTACTGCATCCCAAATCACTTCGCCTGCCAGCCGACGACGATTCATCCGCCAAAGCAACCTGTTATCAGGGTCCTGCTGAGCATGTTCCTCCGTGTAAAATAAACTCGATTGCCGATAGGTCCGCGACGTCATCATCAATCGGTGCATTGATTTAACGCTCCAACCGCGAGCGACAAACTCCGAAGCTAGCCAGTCTAACAACGGTGGATGAGTAGGCGGTGCTCCCATGCGGCCAAAGTCGTTCGACGTGGCGACAATGCCGCGGCCAAAGTGCCACTGCCAAATCCGATTGGCCATCACGCGAGCCGTTAAAGGATGGTCCGGTCGTGTCAACCAACGTGCAAACTCCTTCCGTCGACCTATCGAATTCACAGTCAACAGACTGTTGACGTTCGTCTGCTGAGCGAGTAGTTGCGGCAGGCGAGGGACCATCGATTGCTTTGGACGCGATAAATCGCCGCGACTCAGCAGGAGGACTTGCGGTGCTAATCCCGCACGGTAGTGCCCAAGCACACTCACGGTTGGACGCTCGTAAACCCCCACATACAAATCACCCTGTGCATCCTTCTCCGGCAATGCGAGCAAACGATCAGCAAGCTCCATTTTAAGTTCTTGCAGCCTGCGTTGCTCGACCTCCGTGCGTTCACCTTCCGAGTTCGCTTGCTGATAGGCACGATAGGCCTTGCGAGCTTCCTCGACTGCGAGCATTTTTGGATAGTGCTGTTTCCAATCGGCAAGCCCCATGCCGTGCTGCATCGGCATCTCAATTTCACGACTGGTCGCAAAGATTGCTTGGAGCGAGTAATAATCTCGCTGAGAAATTGGGTCGAACTTATGATCGTGACACCTGGCACAGGCAAACGTCAGCCCCATAAATGCAGCACCAGTCGTGTCCACCCAATCGGTCAGTCGCTCATTCGTAAGCTTCTTGACATCCATGTTCGACTCGTGAATCTGCGGGCCCAGGACATAGAAACCGGTTCCCGTCAACGCCTCGAAGTGACGTTTTTTTTCAGGATCCATCACATAGCTGCCACCAAGGTCAAGATTGTCCGCCCAGATTTCGTCGCCCGCGATCTGCTCCTGAACAAATTGATCATAGGGCTTGTCATCGTTGAAGGATTTCACGACGTAGTCACGAAATCGCCACGCGTTGCGATAATAGATATCGGTTTCGTAGCCACCCGTGTCCGCATACCTGGCAACGTCCAACCAATGCCGCCCCCACCGCTCGCCGTAATGCTTGGAATGCAATAATTGCTCAATGACGCGTTCCCAAGCACCGACTGCGGTATCATTCACAAACGCTTCGATCTCCGCTGGTTTTGGCGGCAAACCAATCAGATCAAAATAGGCACGACGGATAAGCGTTCGTCGATCTGCGAGAGGAGCCGCCACCAGTTTTTTTTCCCGCAGCTTTGCTTGAATGAACGCATCAATCGGATGGCGGGGCGGATCCCCCCACTGCCGATCCGGTACCACGATGGCATATTTTTGGATCAGCCCCTCCTCGACCGCCCGACGTTGTGAGTCTTTCAACGCGATATTGTAGATGCTGACCTCGGCCAAATCGCCTCGAAAAGCACCAAGCGACTCGTGCGCCCGACCCAAAAAAATCCCCAGATCGGTCCGATGACGGATTTTTGGACTTGCCGAGCTTCCCAGTAATGCTCTCGAAGGAACCGGGCGACCATTCACAAACAGAGAACTCATCGGCGCCATCGGGCCGGCACGTTTGACGAGGCTGATTACGAGCGGCTTCTCGTAGAGTGACCACATTAATTGGGGAGATGTACGGGCGTCATGCGCGTAACCACCCGAGTGACTCAACTGACCACTCAAACGATGGATCTCGAGCAATGAAGCCGACGGTCGCCCCGGATCATGTTCCGCAGCAGGATCCCCGAAGCCAATCAACACAGAGGTCTGCCTGTCCTGGCTTGGCGGTCGCATATTGACAACCATCGTGATGGTCCAGGACGCATCACCATCAATCTCGACCGGATTATCAGCAGGCGATGACAGGCCCGCAATCTCATTGAATCGAACTGCGGCTTGATTCCCGATTGTCGAATACCGCATCCAACGTGGTGGAGCACCGACGAGAGCATCAACTCGATTCCAGGTCGGACGCAGATGCCGATCGTTCCCGCTCTCGTCGATCCACTCAACAACCCGCTCCCCATGTTGGGTCGAGATACTTTCCGCGCGATACCAAGCCTGCAAATGACCTCGGAGCGTTTCATTATCAGGCGAAATGGCCGGCTGATCACGGGACGAAATTATGCTAGGCAGCGAACCAGGAACAACAGGGCGGATGGGTGACTGGAAAGCCCAAGAAGCACCCCCCTTCGTCATTCGCTGCGTCCACTCATCGTGCGTTACATCACTTGCACGGGATCGGGCTCCCGTATCAATCCAACGACGGATCAAGGCGATTTCAGCGGGAGTGAGCGCGGGGTGATTCTCCGGAGGCATTTCCCCACTTTGAATCCGTTCGATCAATAAACTCTCGTCCGCCGATAATTTCGTGATGGCTGCCCCCGAATCGCCACCACGTTGAATCGCAAATACGGAACGCAGATCCAAATTCGCTTCACGAGCTTGGCCGCCGTGACATTCCCCGCATTTCAGCAAAAAAATGGGGCGGACGTCTTTTTCAAAAACCGGAGGCGAACCGAAAGATAATTTTTCCCCGATGACGACCAGCAGCACAAACACGATCAGACAGCGAACAGACAGACCTTGCCCGAACAGACCCATCGATAATCGGCTCACCCATCGAGAAAAAAACGGGCAACAGCTCCCCAAATTCCATGCGATTCCAAGTCTCATCTCAAAGCCTTGTTGTTGCTCAAGTCAACTTTGTCACCGATCCGCTAGACCTCTTTCGACGAACCCTGTCACACTGAAAAAGAAGTATTCAAACTTTGCAGAGTCGCCGCAGAGCCAGAGCCGCCGTAGGGCCCTCGAAAACCAACAGCAAATAGCTTGGACATCGCAACTTGCAATCAGCAGGATTATAAACGATCCAACTCCGGGACGCCAAAAAGATCTATTCTCTTCAGCAAATCGTTGCCGAATGCGGATCGGAAAACTTTCCGAAGACCGTTCTGCCCCAACTTGCAATTCCAACATCCAAATCATCGAGACACAATTAATCTTGTTCGAAAGGCGACTGATTGACGCATCCGTGGACTTAAACTGCTGATTTCCTCAAAACATCAACCCTGATGCGTCTGAGATAAGAATCACCTCTCTTTCCGCTTCTCTGTCGATATCAAAGACGCTTCCCGTGCAACAAGATCAAGCACACTGGCAATTGGCAGTCCACACGGCCCAAAAAGAGTAGAATTGAAAATTGATTTCTGGCGCCGGGTTGACCCAAGCCGCTCGTTAAACAATCACACTCAGAAAGAAACCGAAACCCTTCGTCATCAATTCTGCACCTAAGGACATAGGCATGCTTCAGCCGCTTGCTATCCCATCCACCACTCGCCACCTCATCCCCTCAAGTGACCGACAACACCGATTCAGGCCAGGATTTCTTGCTGTTGCTGCCGTTCTCATCTTACCGCTTCCGACGGCAGAATCGCTTGCCGCCGAACAATTTTCAACACCGAATATTGTTATCCTCTTGGCTGACGACATGGGCTACGGAGATGTCCAGGCACTCAATCCTCATTCATCGGTCCCGACACCCAACCTGAATGCGTTGGCCAAATCGGGAATGACATTCACCGATGCCCACTCACCATCGGCCGTGTGCACACCAACCCGCTACGCAATTCTGACAGGTAGATATTGTTGGCGTTCAAAGCTGAAGCGAGGAGTTCTCAACGGATACTCCGCACCCTTAATTGAATCGCATCGGCCGACGATTGCATCCATGTTGAAGAAGCAAGACTATGTGACGGGAATCATCGGCAAATGGCATCTTGGACTTGGCTTTGTACGTCCGCAACCAAGTGAAGAAATGGACTTTACACGACCGCTGACGCATGGCCCCAAC
This sequence comes from Pirellulaceae bacterium, assembly GCA_029243025.1. Classification (NCBI taxonomy): domain Bacteria; kingdom Pseudomonadati; phylum Planctomycetota; class Planctomycetia; order Pirellulales; family Pirellulaceae; species Pirellulaceae bacterium. The sequence goes on from JAQWSU010000023.1 coordinate 34,203, forward strand.
AACTTGGGTTTCGACTATTCCTACATCATTCCGGCATCTTTGGATTTCCCCCCCTACGTGTATCTTGAAGACGGCAAGGTCACAGAAGCAGCGACCACTTTACAAACAGCACAAAAATTCCCAGCATTCCTTCGTAAAGGACCACGATCCGAGAAATTGATCATGCACGAATGCCTGGACGATCTGACCGACCGGTCGGTAGAATTCATCAAAGATCAGGCAGCAACCGACAAGCCTTTCTTTCTTTATTTCCCACTGACGGCGCCACACAAACCCGTTTTGCCGCATCCCCGATTCGAAGGTAAAACGCAACTGGGTCCGTACGGTGATTTTGTTGTACAGGTCGATGACACCGTGGGACGCGTAATGCGAGCGTTGCAAGAAGCAAATGTGGATAAGAATACTCTCGTAATTTACAGCAGCGACAATGGTTCATTCATGGCTCGACGCGACGCCCAACCCGATCACGTTGAAAGTTCCGACGTGCAAGCTTATCGACCTGAACACCACACAGCGAACGGCGCCCTTCGAGGCACGAAAGCTGACGTTTGGGAAGCCGGTCATCGAGTGCCATTTTTCGCACGCTGGCCAGGCAATATCGCGGAACAAACCACTTGCGATCAAACCATTTGCTTAGTCGACTTATTGGCTACCTTTGCCGAAATCACCGGCGTTACGCAACCGGTAATGGCTCAGGACAGCTACAGCTTTTTCCCACTTCTCAAAGGTGACGCCACGCATAATCGACCGCCAGTCATTAACCACTCAGCGGCCGGCATGTTCGCTATTCGCGCAGGTCAATGGAAACTCGTCTTGGGCAATGGCTCGGGTGGGCGTGAACGTCCAGCAGGAAAATCGTTCAAGAAGCCCTACCAATTGTTTAATCTGAGTGATGATCTGGGAGAATCAATAAATGTGATCGAACAACACCCGTCAATTTCCAGCAGGCTTGAGCAACAATGCCTGGAAATCATCGGAAATGACCGTTAGCGCCCCCCTCACACGCGACAAACAGACAGGTTTCTCGAGAGGGGAGCAGAAGTTTACTTGACGACTGACTGTCGGCTTATTTAGCTTAGAAGTATCGCAACCCTCTCCCATTCGGGAAAAGCACCTTTCTCGTTCCGAGCAATCAACGCACTGATGAATTCGTTCTATGAGATTCTGGGAGTCGAACGCAGCGCATCTCGTCGCGAGATTCGTGATGCGTTTTTGAATCTTGCTCATCAGCACCACCCTGATCTCAATCGAAATCACTCCGGTGCAGACGAACAATTCAAGCATGTCCGCCGAGCTTATGAAGTTTTGAGTGATCCAATTCGCCGCGCGGCCTATGACGACAATCCCGGCTTGTTCCCGCTAGCACAAGAACAGACAGGAAACAAATCGACCATCGTGCCCGAAGCTTACCAGGCATCTGGCCCCAACCGATTTCACAGCAGCAGCCGTCGCCGTCATCCCGAAACGGCGATACCGTTTTCCTTCAACTTACAACCGGCGCAGCCGAAACGAAAACGCTTGATTCTCGCAACGCTTTGCACAGGAATCGTCATGGCATCGATCTCTTACTTTGCCCTGACTCAACCTCCAACGTCCACACCATCCGCGGGTCATCGGTTGACCGGAAAAACATCCGGGATTCATCCCTCCCCCCACTTGTCAGTGCCGATTGTTCCTCAGGAAGATCGATATCCTCCCCATCACGAGCTTGGGCAAGCCGTGCAACTCCCCTCCGGGTCATCCCCCCGGGATAAGCAACTATCTGCTTCCCACCGCCACGATACAGAAACTAACGCCGCACAGATGCCGTCCAGCGACAGAGAGCTTCACACCCACGAATTCCTGTTCCAATTACACCCCGAAAACTCCCCCTTTTTACTCCTACCTCAAGACGAATCCCATACCGTCTTGATTCCAGACTTTGGGGTAACCGGATCAATAATCGTTCCCAAAGCCCAGGTCGCCTTGCTGCCCGATTATGTCGAACAACAGCGTTTGCTGCTGAATGATTTAGGATCAACGTTTCAACAACTGATAGATACACCCTTACCAGAAATGCGGGAACCCGCAGCGTTGATCGGACCACCGACCTTCGAACGCCTGCCACCACTGCAAATGCAGTTGCCGCCGACAGCCCAAGGTGGCTCCAGTTCAGGTGTTCTCATGCCAGGCAAAGGCCCGTTGATTCGTCCGGGCGCGGAGTTGAGTGGAACGCCTTCCACTTCACTTCGACTGCCAAGGGGATTTCCCGGGTATCGAGCCACCCAGGAGGCACATATTCCAAGTTGGTCGCGTCCTCTGTCTTTTTCGGTAGTCCCGCCAACAAGCGTGGCAGTCCCCCCAACGCCTGCCGGCCTACCGATTAGCAGTGGCCTTCAACCAGGACGACCTGGCGCGACCCGATATGGCCCGATCGAAAACAAGCATCTGCCCTACCAGCCATTCAATCCCTCACGGGCACAACCGGAAGCGAAAAATCACTCTGCCGGCCGTCTCTAGCACAAAGCTGGCCAGTTTTAGGAATTGCTCAGCAGCGAAGCAGCGAGACGATCTAAGTAAAGCGTCGTCCGCTCGTGACGTTGAAGTATCGATGCAGGCACCTGAGGTGTAACCGTGCCTTCGGCTGAATCGGCAACAGCCCGAGCCTTACGTTGATCGGGCACCGTGCAAACAATCGCCTGCGATTTCAGAATCTGCTGTACGGACATACTGACGGCTTGTTTCGGCACATCTTCGAATGTTGGAAACCACCCCTCGCCTAGCTGCTGCTCCCGGCAGGCATCATCCAGATCAACCACTAAATAGGGAACTTGCGTGTCAAAGTCGGCGGGAGGGTCATTAAAAGCAAGATGGCCATTTTCGCCGATTCCCACAAAGGCGACGTCAACATCGTGCTGTTGAATCGCTGCAGACAAACGGTCGCATTCAGTCGCGATCGGCTGCACTTCTCCATCAATATAATGAAATGCCTTGAGCGGAAGGTGGTCAACGAATCGTTCTTTCAGATATTTACGAAACGAAGCTGGATGAGAAATCGGCAACCCGAGATACTCGTCGAGATGGAAACCGGTCACGACGGACCAATCAATGTCGGGCTGGCGAATCAGGTTATCGAGCATCGTAAACTGAGATGCGCCGGTCGCGACGATGATCGTCGCTGCGCCCTTGTCTTGGATCGCATTACGAATGTGCTCAGCACCATCGACGGCGGCCTGCAGCCCCATTGCTTCTTTGTCTTCACGTATGACGATATTCATGATCTGGATCTCCGAATTAATTCCGACATCATAGCCAGACAGACGGTTCCTTGAAAGTCACCTAGAGATAAGATCTAACGGGATTCCATTGTCGACAACAATGACACTTTCAGTTTCCGGAGCTAATAATCCCAAACAGCTGCTATCGTTTTATCGCCTTCAGTTGAATCGTCCGCCATCAATTCACTCGTTAGCTTTCACTGTCGATCAGAAGACAGCAGAAACCCCTGACGCGGCTTCGCGTTGAGCCGATACACAGTGGGCAATCTCATCATCACGTCAACTGCTCGAATGCGGTCCTGTTTGCGGCTTCCCGTCCGACGCGCAGGAATCGATGAGTGAACCATCAAGACGCCGTCGGAAATTTGAAGCTGATCGAGGAGGGCCAAGACTGTTCCCGTACCAAATCGATCCGAGGGATAGATGGGGGCGTTCAATGCTGCCAACGACCAACGGTCGATGTAAAACTTTTTCAAATAGCCCTGGTAGGTGCCTTCGCTCAAATAAGGCTGCAGTTCCGCAGGCAATCGCTTCGCCAGGTCCTCCTGAAAATAGAGTTCAACTCGCGCAGTGCGAGTTGAATACAATCCCCATGACACCCAGGAATCCCAAAAGCCAAAGCCCTCAACGACGGGCAAACAAATCGCCAAGCAGAGCAGCAGGCGTGCTCCCACCGACGCAACAAAACGTCGTCTGGTCACTTGAATCTCCGCCACTTTTGCATCCGCTGAAACATTGTAAAACGGCCAAAAGACCACAGGAATCAAGATGCAAAACTGCAGATTCCAGATCAAGACAGCTGTTTTTTGTTGCATGCCCCAGGGGCCGAGAATCAGCATAAGAGTCAGATGCAAGCATATGGCCATGATCACGCCCAGACGGCGCGTACGGGGAAAAACCAAACAGACTGCAGTCAACAACTCACCCGCTGGAAGGAGTAAGGCAAACCCAATTCTCGCTCGTTCCGACCACTCGGAAAGGGAGATGCCCAATAATTCCAGACCTGCCGACAAAAGTTGTTGTCCGATTGTGGTCAAAAAGAGGTAATCGAATTTACTCAAAGCAGAAAACAAATAAACGCTGATGAATAACGCGCGCAACCAAATCACAATCTGATGGGACGTGCAACAGGCAATCGTCGCCAAAACGAGGAGCGCAAGATAAGCCCACGGTTGAATACGATGTTGATTCAAGACCATGAGCGTCGTGAGCAAAACAACAATCAGCAGCAGGCACACGGCTGTAAGGCGAGGCGAGATCCGAATGATACCCACGAGGATCAGCATTGGAACCAGCAGGGAGAGAAGGATTTGGTCTATCCACCAAGGCAGATCGACCAGCCCTTGAAAAAGCGGTACCTGAGGAAACGTCGGCTGTGGAATCCACAGTCTCCAGGTACTAAACAACAAAGCGACGGTGAACAGACAAATCGCGCGTTTCAACAACTCAACGCGTGACCTTTCTTGAGCTACGAGTGGGTCGTTTTCAGCCATCATGCGGGTCTGCGTGAGTCACGAAACGATATCCCGCAACGCATCCAAGAAAGATTGTACTTCCTCAGCCGTGTTGTAATGCACCAATCCGATTCTCACCATGCCGTCCGGCTCCAGCCCCAATGCTTCCGACAGGGGCAGAGCATAGAAATTCCCATGCCAGACAAAAATGCCGGCCTCACCGAGTCGCTTGGCAATTTGTGTTGAAGTGAATTGAGGATGCGTGAACGAAACGGTAGAAAACCGTTCTGACATTCGATCTTTGGCAGTGATCCCCCAAACTTTGACCCCTTCAATTTGCTGCAGTCCATCCAAGAGTTTTTCTGCCAGACCATTTTCATATTGGCGAATGGCTTGAAAAGCTGTCCGCAATGCGTGTCTTCGATCCGGCGGAGTACTTTCCGCCACGGTTTGCCCCAGCGTTTCTAAATAATCGATCGCCCCTTTCGTTGCCGCCAGACACTCGTGGTTTTGCGTGCCAGTCATCCACCGACCGGGAAGTTCGTCCGTTGCCGGACGGAGCTTATAAGGTTGCAGTTGTTCCAGTAGTTGGCGTCGTCCCCACATGATGCCCACGTGTGGACCAAAAAACTTGTAGGCACTGCAGACAAGCAAGTCGCAACCGAATTCATCGATGTCAATCAGTTGGTGAGGTGCATAGTGGACAGCATCCAAGAAACTGATTGCACCAACTTCACGGGCCCAGCGACAAATCTGCTGCACGGGATTAACGGTTCCTGACGCGTTCGAGGCACATCCCACCGCCACGAGCCGCGTCTTGGTGTTGATTTTCCCCCGAAAGTCATCCAAGTCGAGTGTGCAATCTTCAGGATGAATATTGACATATCTCACCGTTGCGCCCGCATCCTGAGCAGCAAGCACCCAAGGACTAAAATTCGCATCGTGTTCAAGTCGAGTTACCACCACTTCGTCACCCGGCTGCCATGTCTTGGCGAGTGCCCGTGAAACGGCCATCGTCAAACTCGTCATGTTTGCACCAAAGGCCACCTCATCTGGATCGTTGGCGCCAAGAAAATCGGCAACCGCTCGATGGATTTCGTCCAACCAACGATCGCTTTCGATGCTGGTTGCAAACAACCCCCCGTGATTTGCATTACAACGACAGAGGTACTCCCGAATCGCATCGATTACGCATTCAGGCACTTGAGTTCCGGCGGGGCCGTCAAAATAAATGGCAGACCGATCACCTACCTGACGCGACAAGCTTGGAAATTGTCCACGACAATGCTCGACGATCTCAGCTGTTAACTTCATCTTCGATAAACTCCGGACAGGATCAATAAACTCCGGACAGGGAACGAGCATCTTACCGTTGAGTGCAGAACGAGAACAGGACCACAAACGGCCTGGCAATCATTGCTAATTGGCTGGAGAGATCGAAAAGCTTCGTTCCAAGCGTACTTTCTTAGGTACCGTTCCTTGCAACAGCTCAAAAGGCCTACCGATGCTATTGCCTGCAACGTCTTCCAAAACCTTGTCAAATCGCAGGCGATAATCGCCTGCCCGCCAACGATGCTTCGGTCGAAATTGCCATTGCGTCTCGGCGTTTTTTACCGCAACTTGGCCAACCACCGGCAGCCCGTTGGCACCGACCACTCTCATCACGCGCTGCAGCATGGCGTGATCCAGTGGCTCAGGGAAAGTGACCAGCAACAAATCTCGCGACCCGACTGCGGGGATTTGCAGGATCCAATCGAGAGAATCCGGCTGCTTGTAGTCGGCTGGCCCAACCGAAAACTGCCTTTGAAAACCTTCCCTCAAAGGCATTCCGTTGGCATCTGGCCAAGCCTCATCGATCTGGAGCGTGTAACGATTTCCCGCCTCGAGAACTTGCCCCTCTTGTTCGCGGGGCTTGAGCCCTCGTTTGATTCGCCCGGGGTCGAACAACAACGTCAAACGCTTGCCATCCGGATCCCATAGTTCCTCGCCGAGCTCCAAAAAGGGCAGAGCGATCACCCCGCCGCGCTGATCGATAAGGCGAACGCGACGGTAAGCTTCACCACGACTCATCGGCCCCGAAAAATGAAGATAGAATTTCAATAGATTTTCGGGTAATCGATTCGCGGTGGGAAAAACCTGTTCTACCCGATGACGCTCCAATGGCTTGGAGACTTGTCGATGAAATTCGAGCTGCACTGCCTCGTCGATCGATTGACCCAACATCCCCCGAGGATCAAACTCTGCGACGTAACGAACATTCGGCCGAAATGGAAAGCGGGGCACAAAACTCAACGAGTTTCCCACACGTCGGTAGTCCCCCAACATCGGAGTCACCCGTTCGGTAACTTGCACCCGAACTCGTAAGAAACGAGGTGCGTTCTGGGCAAGATTTGCCTCGAGTTCCGCCCAGCAGTCACCGGACAGCGGCCCTGCAGAAACAAATCTCCAGTTCTCATCAACGGACAAGCCTTCCGCCGGAGCTGAAACAGCTTCGGCGGAAGCCCCGCTAAGCCAACCGATGACCAACAGCCAAACGACGCACCGAGGAGCTTTGCTTTGACTCACAAAGACCTCGGGCGATACCCTCCGGCTAAGCAGATGATTTTCCATCACGGAAGCGTAAAGGTTTCTAAGCTGAGCCCCTTGTCTGACTCAACGAGCAACACCCCCTGCTTGTCATTCATGCGGTCCAACTGCACAACGCCGCTCAAACCCTTGATGGTTTCATAGGGAACACCAGCGGTCCCACCCCCTCGAACCGGTTGATCGAGCGAGGCTTGGTTAGCCACCGTATCGGTCGAGACTTTCATGATGCCTCGACTGCTGTTAGCAATCAACAAGTAACGCTTCCCATCTTTTTCGTAGACGATCATGTCCAAAGGCCGATTACGATTGCCTAATTCAGCGATCGTGACGCCTCGCACCTTCTGACCACCGTTCAATGCCGAAACGGGAAATTTAACCAACGGAGTGCAAGTGTAGGCCGCCAATAGATGCGGTTGATCATCGATATTGAATGGAACAAACGTCCGTACTGGAGAACGTGTTTCAAAATTGCCGTGGGCTGCGTGATAAATCTCGACGCTTGTCCCATCGGCAACTTCGCGAAACGGAAATGGCACCGAACGCAAGTTGGATGCAAACTCTTCATTCGAAAGACCGGCAATGAACAACTGATCGTCGACAAAAGCGAGATCCGTAATCGCCTGGGCACGTCGATTCCGACGCCCTTTCCCACCCGGTGCGGGCGCATTGGGGAGTTGGGCTTTCGCAAACTTGACATTCTTGAAGGAGAGCTCTGAAAAAGTCCCCGTTGCGTCGGTCTTTAAAATAACAGGATCCGCATCGGGGCCGCGACCGCGGGAAACAGATAGGTAAATGTTGCCGCCGGGACTGACCGCCAGATCGTTAATCAAAACGTCATCGGCAGTCGTTCCCAATACTGCCGCGATCTCCTTGCCAATTCCAGGTATTTCAAATATTTGCTTGATAGATTTCTGCTGGCTTTCCCCCGTCTCAAAGGCAAATACGGCAGCCCCTTTGCTGTCACCTACAAACAGTATCCCATCGGGACCAAAGGCGAGCGCTCCGGCTGATTGAAGATCTGCATCACCTTGTTTTAGACCATAGTCCGCCGCGCTGATCGACCCAGCAAGCATGGCGACCACAGCCACCGTTTTAGAAATCGTTCCAGACATTTCTATCGTCCCTCTTTAGCAATGATTGAATAGCCCCACGAACAACAGCGAGGACCGCTATTATCACCCATTAGTGCCGGCAATCAACTCTACCAAATTAGAATCCATAGAGAGCGTCATCTTGGTCTCAATAACGTGAGGCAGAGATCAAATTTACTTTTTCTCTGCAGAACCGACTGGATTCCTAAAAGTCAGATAATGCACGGAAATATGGAAAAAACAACTCCTGGCGGATGGTCATGGCCCACCGGGTCGATAGATCGCAACCAAGAATGCCGTCGCTTCACCACGTCCTACATTTTCAATGACATGATCCACGTCGGCCGTGTATCGAGCCAAATCACCGGCGTCCAAGACCGCCTCTTCCGTTCCCGCACGCACCTGAATCCTGCCTTTTTGGACGGTCAAAAACTCACGAGTGCCCGTCAAATGCGAACTACTCGGCAAGATAGCTCCAGGTCGCAACTTAACCTCGTAAAACTCGACATCTTTTTCCAGATGCACCGGATGGAGAGAGCGAACGCTGTGGTCGGACTCCTCCTGAAAATGATAATGCTGATCCTCCGCGCGTATCACCTCAATCGATGGCTCCTTCGGCTCCTCGTCAACTAACTGTCCCAGCGACATCCCGAAGGCCTGTGCAATTCGATAGGCCACATGAAATGTTGGATTGACCTGTTGTCGTTCAATCTGACTCAACATCGAGCGACTTACCCCGGAGGCCTGGGCAAGTTGCTCAAGTGTCCAAGCTCGTAAGGCCCGCAACGCACGGACCCGTTGGCAGAGACGAAGGGTCGCAGAATCGGCCGTTTTGTCGGAGACAGAAGGCCGGTCGTTATCGGTTTGCTCGATCATGCTTCCATTATAGTGCATTGAATTCTTGCATCCAAGATCCGGGCTCACTACGATTCCTCGGAGCGCTTTCCTTGGGGAAACGCAGCCTGGGGTTCGGCCCGTCATCGGCTGTCGAATTGACGCCCGCCGAAATCCAATCGCTGCAGTCTTTGGCTACAGGAGCGTAATCATGCACGGATCTTCCACTGCGAAATCAACGTTTTCCGACTCATCCTTTATCCACGCGACAGCTGCTCGCCTAGATTCCTCGTCCTTGGAAGAGCGGACCCAGTCGATTGGCTTGGATCTGCTAAAGTCGACACGCGAACGACGCGCACCTGTCTTGAGTCATCGGACCTGGTCAAACAAGCTAATGGAATGGGCAATGCAGGACGCGGCCTTCAAAGTACAGATGTTTCGGTATGTCGACACGTTTCCCACACTTCGTGATTCGCACCAGATTCATTCCGTGCTGCAAGATTATCTCAGCCAACCGGGCGTGCAGATTCCGCCGGGGCTGGGAGTTGGGCTCAAAGCGGGAAGTTTTGTGAAAGGGGCGTTGGCGAAGACGATCACCGCAAACATCAAACGGATGGCTGGAAACTTCATTGCCGGTTGCGATGCAGAGTCAGCCTTACCTAAACTTGAGCGTCTCTGGCAGGAACAAACGGGCTTCAGCGTTGACTTGTTGGGGGAAGCTTGCCTAAGTGACGAAGAGGCTGAAGCATACCGCCAACGTTATCTCGACCTGCTTCATCACTTGCCGGATCAGGTGGAAAAGTGGCGGGAGCAACCGATTCTAGAGTCGGATCACTTAGGGCCGATTCCACGCACCAACGTATCTCTCAAGATAAGTTCACTTTCGAGTCAGCTTCAGTTGACAGACTTTCACGGATCGATCGAACGTCTTTTTGAGTCATTGCGTCCGATTTTGGAGCTGGCAGCTAAGAGGAACGTCTTAATCAACTTCGACATGGAACAATTTGCATTCAAGGATTTAACGCTTGCTCTTTTCCGCCACTGCTGCGAACGCATCGATTTTCCAGCGAGCATTGCAGTGCAGGCCTACCTGCGCAGCGGGCCGGACGATGCGGCCCAGCTAATCAGTTGGGCTCAGTCAACCAAACGTCAAATCACAGTTCGCTTAATCAAAGGAGCCTATTGGGATTACGAAGTTATCCATGCTGAGGAAATGGGCTGGCCGATTCCGGTATGGACAGAAAAGAACGATACGGACGCTTGCTTTGAGCGAATGACAGAACAATTCCTGCAGGCGACTCCACGCTCAAATTCCGAAGGTGGAATCAAATTAGCCTTGGGCTCGCACAATGTGCGATCGATCGCAAGAGCGAAGGCTTTGCTTTCTGAGCTAAATTTGCCGCTGAATGCGATTGAATTCCAATTTCTGGAAGGGATGGCGGACGAACTGCGTGCTGCCTTAATCGAGAGCGGGGCTCGAGTTCGCAGCTACTTGCCACTTGGCGAGATGATTCCAGGAATGGCTTATCTTGTTCGTCGCTTGCTGGAAAACACGTCGAACGAGTCATGGCTCCGAGGCTCTCTTTCAAATGAAGTTAGCGATGAGAAGCTGCTGGAAGCTCCACGACAAACCAAGGCTGAGAATTCGCCGCAGGACTTTGGCAAGCGGCATCATCTATCGGTGTCCGTTCCGGAAATCGATGCGGGTCGACCATTTTCCACCGAACCTTTCCGTGACTTTGCCGATGCGCAGCAGCGTTCCGCTTTTGCCTCAGCGATCAACGAAGCAAAGATCCCTGAAGTTCGTTTTGATGCAACGGTCGAACAGGCTGATCAAGCGATTCGAGTCGCCAACACATCCGATTGGTCAGAGCGCGACGTTCTCGAACGTTCCGCAACTTTGTTGGCGACCGCCGATTGGTTTCGCCAACGTCGTGATTTTCTGGCAGGCGTCATCATCCAAGAGGCAGGGAAGACGTGGCAGGAGGCTGACGCAGAGGTTTGTGAAGCAATCGACTTCTGCGAATTCTACGCACGCGAAGCAGTACCGCTGTTCCGTGGCGAACGATTGGGCGATTTCCTGGGTGAACTGAATGAACAGCGTTATCATTCGGCGGGGATCGCCGCCATCATCAGTCCCTGGAATTTCCCGCTGGCAATTTGCACCGGCATGACGGTCGCCTCCTTGGTCACTGGCAATCCCACGCTCGTCAAACCGTCACGACAAACGCCTGGCAGTGCGGCCTTACTTTGCGAGGCACTCTGGGAAAGCGGAGTTCCTCGCGACGCGCTGCATTTCATTCCAGGATCGGGCAGTCGTGTCGGCGCCTACCTAACTCATGACCCGCGGATCGATCTCATTGGTTTTACCGGCAGTCGGGATGTTGGTTTTCAAATCCTACAGGCTGCGGGGCAATTATCACCAGAAATTCCTAACGCGAAAAAGGTGATTTGTGAAATGGGTGGAAAGAACGCGATTATTATCGACTCCACCGCCGACCTGGACGAAGCCGTATCCGCCGTTCGACATTCGGCATTCGGTTACTCTGGACAAAAGTGCTCGGCCTGTAGTCGGGTGATCGTCGTCAAAGACGCTTATGAACCTTTCCTGCGCCGACTGGTTGAAGCGACCTCCTCCTTGACGGTGGGCGACCCACGGCTCCCCAATACCGATTTTGGGCCCGTCATTGACGAAGCGGCAGCGAAAAACATTCGCGACTTCATTCAAATCGCCAAACAGGAAAACCGGCTCGAATTGGGCATGCCCACTCCACCAGGATTAGCAGAACAAATTGGCAAACCGGTCATTGGGCCTCATATTTTTTCCGCCGTCCAACCCGACGACACCATCGCTCAAGAGGAGATCTTTGGTCCCGTCTTGGCGGTCATGGTAGCGGCCGACTTCGAAGAGGCGCTTTCAATCGCCAATAACAGCGTCTATCGACTGACGGGTGGTGTCTTTAGCCGGACCCCCACTCATCTTCAACAGGCCAAGCAACAGTTCCGAGTCGGTAATTTGTATTTAAATCGTGGCTGCACGGGCGCTTTGGTGGGGCGACAACCGTTCGGAGGCTTCGGCCATTCAGGGACCGGTACCAAAGCAGGTAGTAAGGAGTACCTAAAACATTTCGCCAATCCTATTGCTTGTTGTGAAAACACGATGCGTCGGGGTTTCGCACCCGGCTTGGTATGACCTAGACTCTAGCTGCTATCTAGTCCAAAATGTGGCGGAAATCACTCAACTCGGATTGGAAGGATTCCAATGTCGACTGACACGATTTGCACCTCGTCGGCCGACGTCATCTTATGAAAGCACTCGTCAAACGACACGCAGCCGAAGGACTTTGGCTGGAGGATGTACCCGAACCTGAGATGGGCGTCAACGATGTCTTGATCAAAGTAGGTCGAACAGGAATCTGCGGAACCGATTTGCACATTTATGAGTGGGACACTTGGGCGCAAGCAACGGTACCTGTCCCCATGGTAGTCGGACACGAATTCGTTGGTGAAGTCGTCGATGTTGGGACAAACGTCAACGACTTTTTCCCGGGAGACATTGTCTCCGGCGAAGGCCATGTAGTCTGCGGGCGCTGTCGCAATTGCCTCGCTGGACGTCGCCACCTCTGTGCAGACACGCAAGGAATTGGCGTCAATCGATCGGGGGCCTTTGCCGAATTACTTTCATTGCCGATGACGAACGTTTGGCATCAGGATCCTTCGATCGACCTGGATGTGGCATCGATTTTCGATCCCTTCGGAAATGCTGTTCATACGGCACTTTCTTTTGATGTTTTGGGGGAAGACGTACTGATTACCGGTGCAGGCCCAATCGGGCTGATGGCAGCTGCGGTGGTACGCCATGCGGGCGCTCGATTTGTGGTGGTCACCGATGTCAATCCATTCCGACTAGAGCTCGCCAAACAAATGGGAGTGACACGTGCGATCGATGCGAGGCAAACCACGATGGCCAGCGTGCAAGCCGAACTGGGAATGCAGGAAGGCTTTGATGTGGGCCTGGAAATGTCTGGCAACGCGGATGCGTTTCGTGACATGTTATCAAACACCTGTCACGGCGGAAAAATTGCGATGCTGGGTATTCCAGCCGAGCAAATGGCAATCGATTGGCATCAAGTTGTTTTCAACATGCTGACAATCAAAGGCATTTATGGTCGTGAAATGTACGAAACCTGGTACAAAATGACCGTTATGCTTCAAAGTGGCTTGGACATATCACCGGTGATCACCCATCGTTTGCATTACACCGAATTCGAACAGGGCTTTGCCGCCATGCAAAGTCGGCAGTCGGGAAAGGTAATCCTTCACTGGCAAGACCTGGGCTAAGCGTCTTCAGATTGGAATTTCAATGACTTCTTCGATCCAAGATGAAATTCAAGATCAACTGCATTCCATACGGGAAGCAGGACTATACAAACATGAACGCGTCATTCTCTCGTCGCAAGCCAACCAAATCCAGGTTGGTGATGGCGCCTTCGTCATCAATTTGTGCGCGAACAATTACCTAGGTCTGTCCGATCATCCCGAAATCGTGCAAGCCGCGCACGAAGGGCTGGATCGTTGGGGATTCGGCATGTCCTCGGTACGTTTCATCTGTGGCACCCAAGAGATTCACAAAACGTTGGAACAAGGCCTGTCGGACTTTCTTGGCACCGACGACACGATCTTGTATCCGTCCTGCTTCGATGCCAACGGCGGATTATTCGAAACATTGCTGGGGCCAGAGGACGCCGTCATCTCCGATCAATTGAATCATGCCAGCATCATCGACGGCGTGCGACTCTGCAAGGCCAAGCGTTACCGCTACGCGAACCGAGACATGGATAACCTCAAGCAACAGCTCCAGCAAGCCGACGCTGAGGGTGCCCGATACAAGCTGATCACGACGGATGGCGTTTTCTCGATGGACGGTTACATTGCTCGCCTCGACAGCATCTGCGAACTAGCAGACGAATTCAATGCGATTGTTCACTTTGACGATTGCCATGCAACGGGTTTTTTGGGAGCAAGCGGCCGCGGCACTCACGAGTATTGTAAGGTGATGGATCGTATCGACCTGACGACCGGCACCTTGGGCAAAGCGATGGGTGGAGCCAGCGGTGGCTATACCAGCGGTCGCAGTCAATTCGTGGAGTTGCTACGTCAGCGATCTCGTCCCTACCTCTTTTCGAATTCTGTTGCTCCTCCAATCGTAACGGCCGCGCTCAAAGCCTTAGAATTGGTAACCCGATCCAACGATTTACGCCAACGACTAGCCAACAATACGCAAACATTCCGGCAAGGCATGGTTGAACTCGGCTTCGAACTATTACCTGGCGAGCATCCAATTGTCCCGATCATGCTGTACGATGCTCATACCGCGGCAGAAATGGCAGATCGTTTACTCAAACGCGGTGTCTATGTGACTAGCTTTTCGTTTCCGGTGGTGCCCAAAGGCAAGGCTCGCATTCGCACTCAATTGTCAGCCGCACACACGTCAGAGGACATCCAGGCAGCGTTGACTGCCTTCGGAGCGGTAAAACAAGAACTGAATCTATGACGAAACTCAACCGGATACCATCTTGCAGCTCCACCACAAATCGCACCACAATGTAATTTGTCGTTATTCGGCGGGTGTGCACCACGCGGACGAATCGATATTGCCATGAACCTGCCGAACTTGGCACCTTGAAATTAGGAAATCCCTCCAGGTTTGCAGGGATTGATGGAATGATCGAATTTCACCCACCCAGTGGTGACGAACTATCTGTCCTGGGTCGAATTGCTGCAGAAACATTCGGCTTCCCCGAGGCGGCATTCGAAAAAGTCGTCGAACGTGTAGGCAGGAACAACCTGCGCGTGGCCAGTAACAAAGCATCGGTCGTGGGCGGACTTGCGATTTATCGGCTTGCCCAGTGGTTCGGTGGCAAAGCCATTCCCATGGCGGGAATTGCATTGGTGTGTGTCCCTCCCGAAAAACGGGCGACAGGGATCTCACGGTTGATGATGTCCTCGTTATTGAACGAACTCTACCAGGACGGGACCCCTTTGGCGACGCTGTTTGCTTCCACGCAACACGCTTATCGAAATGTCGGCTTTGAACAAGCGGGAACGTGGAATCAATACGAAATGGACATGTCACAGATCGGTCATCGAAATTTCCCGCTGCCACTCAATCAGGTTGAGTTGGATCTTGTCAACTTCGACAACCTTGCCCATCAGCGAGCAGCACTCACAAACGGAAACGTAACCCGCACGCCGGGTCTGTGGGATCGATTAATCACGCCCATAAACTCAGCTTATCCAATGCGAGGTTATCTGATCGGTGAAAGCCAAACCCCATCCGGTTACATCATCTTTGAGCAACACATGGGGAACCGTTTTGACGATCGTTACCTTTTCATCCGAGACATGACTGCCTTGACTGGAGATTCGTATCAAAGTCTGGCGGCATTTCTCTATGGGCACCGCCCCATCTTCCCAAAAATCCGCTTCTACGGCGCATCGCTCGATCCTCTCATCGCAACAACTCAAGAAGCTCGTACCAAACCAATTTTCAGTGAACGCTGGATGATGCGAATCATTCATGTCACTCGAGCGCTCACACTGCGAGGTTACAATCCTCACGTCAAAGCGAGCCTCGATTTTTCGCTGTCTGACCCACTTATTGCCGAAAACAATGGCCGTTTCCGTCTTCAAGTGGAAGATGGGAGCGGACAGATCACGCGAGGTGGCAATGGAGAAGTAGAAATGGACATTCGTGGCTTGGCATCGCTATATTCCAGTCTCTTTGACGCTACCACGCTGCAGCAGATGGGTAAACTAACCGGACCAGCAGCTGCCATTCATCGCGCAAATACCATGTTTGCCGGTCCCCAACCCTGGATGCCGGACAAGTTCTAGAGTGATCGATCATGAACGACAAAAAGACTCGTTGCCCGTGGGTCGATCTCTCGAAACCTGACTACGTCGCCTACCACGACGAAGAATGGGGCGTGCCGGTTTACAACGACCAAAAACTCTTCGAATCTTTGACCCTCGAATCAGCACAAGCGGGACTCAATTGGTACACCATCTTGCAAAAACGCGAGAATTACCGCACGGCCTTTTCCGAATTCGATCCGCAACGGGTAGCAAGTTTCACAGAACGACGGGTCACCAAGCTCATGCAAAATGCGGGAATCGTGCGACATCGCTTGAAAATCGAAGCGACCATCAACAACGCAAAGCAATTCATGAAGGTTCAAAATGAATTTGGCTCCTTCGCAACCTTCTTGTGGGAATTTGTAGAAGGAAAACCACGCGTGAATCAGTGGTCTGAATCTGAAGATTCCCCCACAACAACTCGCGAGTCGGACCGGCTAAGCAAAGAACTTAAACGACGTGGATTCAAATTCGTCGGGTCAACAATCTGCTATGCTCACATGCAAGCAACCGGACTCGTCAACGACCATTCATCAAATTGTTTTCGCTACCAGGAAATTATTCAACAATTCGCCTAACGAGATTTGATCATGCATAACTCCATCATCATTTCGCTACTCCTGAGCGTTATCCTGACTTTTCCTGCCCGAGCTGAAAACTCGGCTCGTCGCCTTCTGTACGTGGCTTCTCCAGGCATTCGAAATTACTTGGAATTCGGCGGCCACGGCATTCTGGTTTACGACATGGACAACCACCACCAATTCCTAAGACGAATTCCGATCGGCGGACTCGATGAGCAAGGGAAACCGCTCAATGTGAAAGGAATCTGCGCGAATGCAAAAAGCGAACGGATCTATCTCAGCACACTGCGGCACTTAATCTGCCTTGACCTAACAACCGATGAAATGCTTTGGGAAAAACAGTACGAAGGCGGCTGTGATCGCATGTCCATTTCCCCCAATGGATCATTTATCTACCTGCCAACACTCGAACGAAATCACTGGAAAGTAGTCCGAGGAAGCGACGGCGCAGAAATCACACGCATTTCACCTCACTCCGGTGCTCACAATACAATTGTCGGACTCGACGGCAAGCGAGCCTACCTGGCCGGATTACGTTCCCCCTTACTAACCGTCGCCGACTGCTCCAGCCACAAAGTGCTCAAAACGGTAGGGCCTTTCAGCAACAGCATTCGCCCCTTCACAATCAATGGGAGTCAAACCCAGTGTTTTGTGAATGTCAACGATTTGCTCGGCTTCGAAATTGGCGATCTGCAAACCGGAAAAATGTTGCACCGTGTCGAAGTCAAAGGTTTCTCAACAGGTCCCATCAAACGACATGGCTGCCCGAGTCATGGCGTGGGCATGACACCTGACGAAAAACAGATCTGGTTATCCGATGGAGCAAACAGTCAGATTCATGTTTTTGACGCCACCCAAATGCCCCCGGTGCAAATTGACAGTATCCCGGTACGAGACCAACCAGGATGGGTGACCTTTTCAATCCATGGCGACTTGGCTTATCCATCCACCGGCGAGGTGATCGATGTTGAGTCACGAAAAATCATCGCCAAACTTAGTGACGAAAAGGGTCGTGTGGTCCAAAGCGAGAAAATGTTAGAGATCGACATGTTGGACGGGCATCCCGTCGCGGTGGGAGATCAATTCGGACTCGGACGCCATCGCTCTCCCTAACCGGATTACCCCGGAGATAGCACGGTCGCTTCGTCCGAGTTGAGTCGCTCTTTCGTGTCTTGGAAGAGTGGAACAACCAATTCTCGATGTTGCTGGTTCATAAACTCATGGACATGCGTCCCATATCTCCAAAATCCAGCTTCGATGGGTTCAACCGATTTGACCTCAGCCCGAAAAAACCAAGGCTCCTCAAGCGACCCATCGCCCCCCCAAAAGCCGATCAAAATCGTCGAATCCTTCAGCTTTCGTGGCGAAATCAGACTGATTCCTTGATCGGCCAAATCATAAGTCGAACAAGAAATCAACAAGTCAACAGCGGGTCGCCTGGCCGTCCAAGGAAGAATCACAACCGGGACACACCGCCGGTGTCGCACGTCCAGCCTTGCATCGGAAGTAGTGGCCTGATCCGACTTAATGAGTTGGCAAAGTCGGTGGATCTGTTTTTCAACGCCAAGCAAGTTTTTTTGAGAAAACAAAGAAAACATCGTCAACCGTTTACCAAGTCCGGGAAATGAAGCACGCTTAGCTGAATCCTAGCCCGATCTATCCAAGCAATCGGGAGAAACTGGCTCGTTTTTCCCGCTGGGACCGTCGAAAACCAGAGGACAGGAGAAAAAACCTCAGAACCCGAGCGAACGGTAAGCTGGTCTGAGCAGCTTCCCACCGCGGTCGGCAAGCGCCAAGGAGCGCTCAACATCGTCCGAAACAAAGCGGAGCAATCATCCGCGCACGAAAAAAGCCGGTTTATCACCGGCTTTTATTCATCATCAGCGAGGCCGACGGGACTCGAACCCGCAACCACCGGATCGACAGTCCGGTACTCTAACCAATTGAGCTACGGCCCCTGGTGGATTGAAGTCTCGAATTATACCGCGTGCTTGCCGAGTCGCAAGGTCGCCTAATGCGAAATCTGAGCCGGTTTTCGGTGCGAATTCGGTTTATTGTTACGACCGGCAGGAAACGACAACTCGCCGTCTCAAGCGGCAATTAAGCGGCAACGGAGCCCCATCCTCCATCGGCGCGTCAAACCAACCTAACCTACCCCAAGGACGCAGACCACGCATTCCTCAGGCCATGTACTAGACTTGCGATAAAGCCAGCTTCGGCCGGAGCCTTATTGAAATGGACCGCTTTCAACAAATTATAAGTAAGTCATCGATCATGCTCGATCGCATGGATCTGAATGATTGGATGATCCTGGCCTGCATCGTGTTTGTGATGAGCTTTTTCTGCCTCCGCGGTTTTGGCTCCCGACACGACTACTAGGTGCCAACAGTCGAACTCCGGCAGCAAGCAGACACTGGCCCTCAGACACTGGCCCTCAGACACTGGGGGGCCGCCGCGGGCTACCTACCAGATGCCCAGCTCGGGGTTGTAACCATACTCTTCGGCCAACTTGAAGTCCGCGTTTGCCTCTTCCGTCCGCCCAAGCGCCTCGTAGACCAAGGCTCGATGTTGGTAAAGCACGGCCAGACTTTCGTCGACCTGCCGTTCCTGCCGTACGAGCAGCCGTTCATCACCTCCCTGCTCCAACCAGGTTTCCCGCTGCATGGCGGCGTTGGAGCGGTCGTCTTCCGACATTTGTAGGGCGAGTTCCATATCAACCAAGGCCTGCTCAAAATTGCCAGTCTGATAGAACAAGTAGCCACGTGTGTCCAAAAAAGCCGGATTGTCCTCCGTCCCCAAAGCCTCGAATGCGGCTTGGATGTCGTCCAAACCCTTCTGAGGCTCAAGTTTGGCCAGCGCCCGTCCGTAGGCCCGCGTGTTGAGAGCCACGGCTCGCTCGAGGGCATTTGTAGATTCTTCAACCATTCGATCCGCATCGGCGAGTGCCAGTTCGTGCTGGCCCATCCGCTGGTAGACCAAGAGTCGCTGCATCAAACCATCGACAAATCCAGCCCCATTCAGCTGCAGCGTGCGTTCACAATCCTCCAAACTTCCAGAAACATCGTTTTGCTGCAGACGAATCCCGGACCGTTGGAGGTACAAGCTGGAATGATCGGGAGCCCATTGGATTGCCTGATCGAGATAATTACTCGCGGATTCGAGATCCTCATTCAGAACCGACTCTTTCGCAGCCGCCTGCAGCCAGCGGGCAACTTCATGCGGAAAGCCCATCACCAAAAGCGGGCCCAAAACCAGCAACAGGCACAGAATGATGGCAATCCAGCCACCAAACCGCATCGGTTTTTCCACGGAGGAAGGGGGATGAAGGCCAGTTGGACCGATCTGCTTGGGGTCGTCCATCGCGGTATTTCTTCAGCCTAACCCAGATAAATGAGGTAGATCCGCAACGTGTGTCAAAGGTACGACAATCGCGCTCAAGCGGAAAACTTGTAAGCTACTTCTGAAGTGTGGCATCGACAAGCCCACCACCTCAGGTAGAATCTCTAGCACTTTCGGACAACTGACCCTACGGGGCATCTGTGCCTCATCTTACATTGGCACCAGCGACGCAATGCCACCCGACGGTTGTCGCAAAACTCGCTTTTGAGGACGTTGGAGATTGGACGATGCCGTTATATGAAATTGAGACAACGGCCCACATCATTATCACGTGGGCCGACAGCGAAACAGACGCAACAAAGGTGGTCAATGACGCCTATCCGAGCGACGAAGTGATTCGGATGACGAAGCGACCGCGGGATACCTGGGTTATTTCGAAAGCAGCCTTGGGAATCGCTGACGAAGTCGATCCGTGTTCTGTCGCTCGCGACTGCTTGGCCAAAGCGGCCGGTGATAAAGTTCACGCAATCCGTCTGTACATGCAGGAAACGGGCGTTGACCTACCGGCAGCCCGCAAGGTGATCGAGTCCAATATGGTGATGGGCTGGTAGTCACATCTAGAAATCAACAGTGCAAATAAGCAGCCGATTGATCGTCGATTCGCTGAGGCCAACGGGCCTGATTCTTTCCAGGCGAATCGCCGACGTGGGAAAGCGATTTACAAAGCTGGCCAGGTGACGCGATTCGACTAGGAGGTTTTTCATGTCGATGTTCTCATTAGAAGGGCACGTGGCTCTGGTAACCGGTAGCTCGACGGGCTTGGGAAAAGCAACCGCTCTCGCTTTGGGAAAAGCGGGTGCGAAGGTTGCCGTCAACTACTTCAACAATGACCAGCGTGCGAATGCCACCTTAGCGGAGCTCGAAGAGGCCGGTGTCGAGTGCATCCTCGTGAAGGCCAACGTAATCGACGAAGCAGACGTCGACCGTATGTTCACCGAAATCGAAGCGAAGTTAGGCCCGGTCGACATCCTGGTCGTCAACGCCACCCCCGATCAACCGTTGAAACCTATCGAAGAATACGATTGGGAATTCTACCAGCAGATGCTCGACTTCTTCATCAAGAGCCCCTATCTACTTACTCGTCGAGCCCTCACGAGCATGAAGGCAAAAGGCTGGGGACGAATCGTCAACATTACGAGCGAAGTGTTCCACCGCAGCGTCTCTCCATTCAGCGCTTACGTGGCAGCCAAAGGTGGACAAATTGGTTGGAGTCGCAGCATGGCAACGGAACTGGCTCCCTTCGGCATCACGGTTAACACGGTCGCCCCCGGCTGGATCCCCACCGAGCGACACGAAACGGACCCACAAGAAATGAAGGACGGCTATTTAGCAATCGTCCCAATGGGTCGCTGGGGTTTGCCGGAAGATGTCGCTTACGCGATCGTCTACTACTCTAGTGAAGAAGCATCCTTCGTCACTGGCCAGACGATCTGTGTGAACGGTGGCAACACCCCTTGGTGATTGCAAGCTACCGATAAGAAGGCGAGAGACGTCGCGAGTCCGCTTCTGATTCCCAGCCGTCGTTCCGATAGTTCGCTTCGCCACTGGGAGCAAGATTGCGTTCCTGCGGCGGATAAGAGGCGGGTGCGACACCCGCCTGCGGTGGAGCATAATCGCCACCTGAAGTTGAGTAACTCGTCGGTGGCGTCTCCCTGCGACTCTGGTCGCTCTCCGAGCTGCTGCCATAACCTTGAGTGCTTCCTGGCCGCCAGGGACGCGGAGTCCGCCGGGGTCGGGCAGCACGCGATGCGGGCTGGGAATAGTCCGGAACCAAGGTCGCCGCAGGCTGACCAGCAGGAGCAATCGAATCCTGGACGGCATCCCCGTCAACTCCCTGATATCCACCTACGCGATCGGTTGATACGTCCGCATACGGGCCCGCTGAATCATAAGGATTAGGCGAATCGGTTGTGGGCAAATCATAATCGACCGGTGCACCCGAGTAATCGCCGGGGACCTGCGTCTCATCTTCTCGACCATACACCTTTCCGACAGCATTCTGTGCGGCACCAATCGCGTTGCCGTAACCGTCTTTAGCCGTCTCGGACAGGTTCTCGTAACCCGATTCGACCGAGTCGCGAAGATCCTGAACTTTCTCGCGAGTATAGCCATTCACATCATCCTGGAAGCGATCGGCCGAATCCGTAATCGCGGTGGCACCGTCGCGAATCCGCGCATTCACACCGTCTTTCAAACGCCCGTAGTTTTCACGTAAACCTGAGTCCCCATCGCCTAAATCATCGACAGGATCCATCGCGTATGGCTCCGCGATCGTTTCGGCGTTTTCTCGCCCAATCTGTTCGAAATCCGCATTCGCTGAAGCCGCAATGGTGCCACCTTGTTCCGGCTCTCGACCGTAAGGCGTTGCATAATCTCTGTAAGGCTCTGAACTGTAAGGCTCTGAACTGTAAGGCTGAGCGGCCGCTCGTTGATCGGCGACCGATTCTGAGTCATTCGTGGCCGCGTAGTTCTCATCATAGAAACCCTTCTGGGTCCCACCGACAGAGCCTTCGGTTGAGCTTTCCGAACTGACCGCGTAACTCTCTTCGCTCGTACTACTCGACTCACCGCTATACGGTGACGAGTAACCCGTGCTAGGATAAGCCTCGCTTGCCTCGGAATTCGGCTTCACTTGCTCGCCCGTCGAAACCACTTGCGGGGTAGCCCCCGACGAAGGTGTGGGCAGAGCTGCCGAATCCGCTTCACTTTCCCATCCAGAAAACGATTCGTCTTCGCTGGCTCCCACCCAACCCATGCCGGGAACTCGCGCCAAACCATTTCGCGTGGTTTGACAACCGACGGAGAACATGACAGCGCTTACGGCGAGGACCACTGCGCATCGTGCGGGGTGGTACAACATGAATCGCATGATTTCAGCCTCTTGCGGATAATTCAACGAACTGCTTGACGAAATGGCAAGCGACGTGGCTCGTTGAAGGTAATTAACGAAAGTGAAAAGTCGATGAGCCGTTTTGAAGCTATTCGGACACGGAACGCCAAATTCACTAGCTAATCCTCAAACTTTTGCTGACTCGCATGACCATTTCTGGCGTCGAGCGCGGCGGGATGATACGCGGCGACGGAATTCTGGTCAAGCGAAGAACCGAAAAGTTTGGGCACGTGCTTTCATAGGCAGCACGAATGGCTGGCAGCACGCCGCTATTCGAATCAAAATGCAGCCCCAAACAGCATCACACCATCCCCCTTCGCCAACGGCTAATGCTTGCTGGCTAAGATAAAACCAGCATTGATAGCAAAAAAAAAAGGAACCTTTCCCCATTGGCAAAGGCTCCCGTTGTTAAATCAATTGCCGCAACGCGGCAGCACTCATTTTGCAGCTGCGAACCGCTTGGCAACCTCATCCCAATTGATCACGTTGAAGAAGGCGGCCACATAATCGGGCCGTCGATTTTGATACTTCAAGTAGTAGGCGTGTTCCCAAACGTCCAACCCTAACAAGGGAACACGACCATCCATCAAAGGACTGTCTTGATTCGGGGTGCTCTCAACCAACAACTTTCCACCGTCAATGCTGAGCCAAGACCAGCCGCTGCCAAATCGCGTCGCCGCGGCACCGGAGAAGGCTTCTTTAAACCTTTCAAATCCGCCCAAATCAGCTTCGATCGCGGCAGCCAAGTCACCAGACGGCGTCCCCCCCCCGCTGGCGGATAAAATGGTCCAAAACAACGAGTGATTCGCATGGCCGCCACCGTTGTTGCGGACGACGTTGCGGATGTTCTCTGGAACTGAACTGAGTCCGGAAATCAAATCTTCAATCGATTTGCTTTCGAGATCTGTACCAGCGATCGCGTCGTTGACTTTGTTGATATAAGCTTGGTGATGTTTCGAATGGTGGATCTCCATCGTTCGAGCATCGATGTGGGGCTCGAGTGCATCGTACCCGTAGGGCAATTCAGGCAATGAATAGGCCATTGTCTTTTCCTGTCTGTCAATTCAAACCGTCAAGAATGGATTGCGAACAACAAACCCTGACGTCGGGCCGTCGGCAACGCATCGCACCATGTAGTATTTCGAGGACGCCAGAGCGTTATTCATTTTGGCAAGTAGAGTAACGCATGTCCGAATCGGCGAGGATACCGCATCCGCCCTAACCTGACAATGAGGGCAGAGAGCGAACTCTTTGCCGGCCTGCCAAAGCTCCCCCATGCGTACTCTGTTAGCCAACCTTTTCCCTGGCTTTCTCCCAGATTGAACCGTGGCCAAGAATCCACATGGACGACCATGAATCGCTCTTCTCTGCTGATTTTGGTCGGCGATCCGGAAAATAGGGATCAGAACGGGGCAAATCAGAAAGTCAGAAAAACTTTCAGATCCCAGCCAATTCGCCTGCCACCATCTCCGCCTGCAGCAGAACACGACCCAGCAAAACCTTCTGCAGCGAACGGTCAGCAACGGCCACGATCAACTCCCGGTAGATTTTCTCCGCGAAGTGTCGTAAATCGATGCAATCACTCGACCCACACTAGCTGTGCCAGCAACTTCTCTACTCTCGATCAAATTGAAGTTCTTGACGATGACGTCCGATTTTAGGAAGTGCGCGGATTCACCCGGCACATCCCACATCCGGCAAATACTCATGCGACGAAGTAACAATCGAGATGATCGACGGCGGCGAGTTCTCTCGGACGAGCGAATGATGTCGTCAGATCGGGAGCACCTCCATCAAGAGGAGGCTGCGCCCAAAGGGGGCCCTGCACCCCGGTACTCCGACGCGGCCCGCGTGGATCAACAACCGCGAGTCTGCGACTTTCTACCGATCCGTCTATGGACATTGTTTCTCTGGTTTCTGATGGGCACAACTTTCGTTGTGGGACATGCAACGCTGTTCGCCGCCGAAAAAATCTACGGCCTGCATGCGGGAATCGATTTGACCCCGATGCGTCTGACCGGGCCACAAACATTATCCAGTTGGTCTTCCTCGTTTTTATTGATGGTGTCGGCCGTGATCGGAGCGATCATTGTCCAATTCCGTCGACATCGCATCAATGACTATCGCGGAGAATACCGCATTTGGTATTACTTCGTGCTCGCACTCGTGGTCGCAAGCATCAACGCTTCGATCGGTGGCCACCAAATTGCCTGGCATGCGACCCATCAGGCGACCCAATCGCTCGATATCAGCCATGCCGAGATTTGGATAAACGGCTTAATTTCGGTCTTCCTCTCCTGCGTGGGAATTCGGTTGCTGCTAGAAATTCGAGACTCTCGTGGTACGGTGATTACAGGCCTGGCTACGGCATCGATTTACGGCGTGAGTTGGTTAATTGCTTTGGATGTCATTCCCCTGGCGACCGCTGAGCTTACCGTCCTGACTGCTGGAATGGCGAGACTCATGTCTCATTTCCTGCTAATGATGACCCTGGTTGTCTACGCGAGATACGTCTTCCTGGACGCACAGGGCAAAATCAATCACAGGGCAGTGAAGAAATCTCCCCAGAAACGAACGGCATCTCCGAAGAACAAGACCGCGAGTGCAAAAGCCAAAAAGGCCTCCTCGACAAAAACTCGAAGTGCAAAGAAAGCGGAAGTCCCCGCGGTCCAAACGGCCGATCTCACCCCGGCGTCATCTGAACAATTCGACGAGGAATTGGAGCTGAGTGACGAGGAATCGGCTTCCACACTGAAGTTAAATAAGGCAGAACGTCGGCGAATGCGGAAACAAAAGCGCCGTGATCGACGCGCCGCTTAAGCGAACGGACATCAACTCGCACACCGGCACTTCTTGAGTTCGAGTTTTCTTCGTAGAATCTGCTCTTCGTTGTTTCGATTGCGTCACCGATCTCGCATTCGAACATTCCCCTTCGCTGACCCAACGCCGCGAGCATCCTGATGAAGGTTCGAACCCGTTTTGCCCCCAGCCCAACCGGCTATTTGCACATTGGCGGCGTCCGCACGGCCCTTTTCAACTGGCTGTTTGCGAGACATCATGGCGGACAGTTTATCCTCCGCATCGATGACACGGATCAACAGCGTAATGTGGAAGCCGCATTGCAACCCATTTTAGATGGTTTTCGCTGGCTCGGGCTCGACTGGGATGAGGGGCCGGGTATCGAGGGACCGTTTGCGCCTTATTTCCAATCAAAACGATCTGACCGTTATCGCGAAGCTGTCACACAATTGATCGCCAGCGGTGCAGCCTACCACGATTACGCCAACCCAGAGGAGATCCAGGCGGAACGCGAGGCTGCCGAGAAGGAGAAACGTCCTTTTTCATACAGTCGTACCTGGATGGCTGAAACGGATGCCCAACGATCGCAATTCGAGAGCGAAGGTCGCCAACCCGTTGTACGACTTAAAATGCCTCGAGCGGGTGAGTTAACAATCCCCGACATCATACGAGGCGACGTCACGTTCGAGTGGTCTCGTGAACAAGATCACGTTATCCAGCGCAAGGACGGCACATGCTTGTACCACCTGGCCACTGTCGTCGATGATGCCGATTTTGAAATCACTCATGTGATTCGTGCGGAGGAACACCTTTCGAATACACCGCGGCAAATTTTCATCGCCCAATCACTTGGCCTGTCATTGCCAACCTTCGCTCACGTGCCCTACGTCGCAGAACCTGGTAGCCGCACGAAACTGAGTAAACGCAAGCTGAGCAAATATCTCAAGAATCGGGACTTCGCCACCCTGAACAACTTAGGTTTGAACATCGCTCAGAAAACCGGCTTCACACCGGAAGCAGATACCTTCAATCCGGTGATCGTTGATTTCTACGAACAAGTTGGATTCTTGGCCGATGCCGTCGTCAATTATCTACTGTTGCTTGGATGGTCACTCGATGATCGAACGGAATTCTTTTCGCGTGCTGAGATGATCGAACAGTTCTCTCTCGAACGCGTCAACAAATCACCGGCCAGTTTCGATTGCCAAAAGCTCATGGCGTTTGAAAAACATTATCTCCAGGAACTACCCATCAAGCAGAAAGTCACGCTCGTTTTGCCATTCTTACAAAAGGCAAATTGGGTCTCAACACCGCCCCCCTGTGGCATCAGCGAAAAACTGCAAAAGATCGTGACCGCTGCCGGTGATCGAATCACCATCGCCGGTGACATTCTTGAATTCAGCGAGTTCTTTTCAGATGACCATCGCTTTGAATACGACGAAAAAGCCTACGCAAAGCGACTGACAAAAGCTCCAGAATCGGTCGAATTGCTGCAACAGTTTACAGAGATCCTGCGCAACGCGAACAGCTTCGCTGCTACGGACCTGGAAAAATTACTCAAGGACTTTGTTGCGGATCGAAACGTTAAGATCGGTCAGATTATCCACGCGCTTCGAGTGGCAGTCACGGGCAAGGCCGTCGGCTTTGGCATGTTCGAAACCCTGGAAATCCTGGGTAAGGACAGTTCGATCCTCCGTATTGACCGGACGCTTCAGAAACTGAACGAACAAACCGACTGACATACAACCTCGTCAATTTCGCGCAGACTTGGTATAAACCGCCGCGTTACCACGACTTCCCAACCGACACCGCCCATCCAGCTATAAGGAATTCGGAGCATGCCTTCCGATCACTCGCCCGAATCGGCCGAACCATCGAACTATTTAAATTTCATCGAGCAAATAATCGTCGCGGACAACGAATCAGGTAAGCACAACGGGCGAGTTCACACACGGTTCCCACCTGAACCTAACGGCTATCTACACATCGGACATGCAAAAAGCATCTGCCTAAACTTCGGTTTGGCCAAAAAGTACGGTGGCCAATGCAACCTAAGATTTGACGACACTAATCCTACCAAAGAAAGCGACGAGTACGTCGAAGCCATTCAAGCGGATGTCCGCTGGTTGGGATTCGACTGGGAAGACCGCTTGTTCTTTGCCTCCTCTTATTTCGACCAGTTGCACGACTGGGCCGTTCAACTAATTCAAGATGGAAAAGCATTTGTGTGTGATCTCAACGGAGATGAGATCCGTGAGTATCGCGGCAGCTTGACGGAACCAGGCCGCGAAAGTCCTCATCGAGACCGATCGGCCGAAGAGAATCTCGATCTGTTTGCCAAAATGAAGGCGGGTGAATTCCCCGACGGATCGCGCACCCTTCGCGCAAAAATTGACATGGCTTCGCCCAACCTTAACATGCGAGACCCAGTCATGTATCGGATCTTGCATGCCCCTCACCATCGCACGGGTGACAAGTGGTGCATTTACCCCATGTACGATTTCACGCATGGACAATCCGATTCAGTCGAAGGAATCACTCACTCGATCTGCACATTAGAATTCGAAGACCATCGACCGCTCTACAATTGGTATGTGGAACAATTGGAAATTTTTCATCCACAACAAATTGAGTTTGCCAGGCTTAATCTGACTTTCACGGTCATGAGCAAGCGGAAACTATTGCAACTGGTAACCGACGGTCACGTCGATGGCTGGGATGATCCGCGAATACCAACCATCAGCGGGTTGCGACGACGCGGCTACACACCGGAATCCATTCGCAAATTCTGCGAGACAATCGGCGTGGCAAAATTCAACAGTACGATTGACATTCATGTGCTGGAAAACAGTGTACGTGAACACCTCAACAAGACAGCGGCTCGCGTCATGGCGGTCACGAAACCAATCAAGCTCGTGATCACTAACTACCCGGAAAATCAAACCGAAGAACTGACTGCGATTAACAACCCTGAAGATGAAACGATGGGCTCGAGAGCATTACCGTTTTCTCGTACGCTGTACATCGAACAAGATGACTTCCGCGAAGACCCACCAAAAAAATTCTTCCGACTCGCTCCTGATCGCGAGGTTCGGCTACGCTACGCCTATATCATCAAGTGCACCGAAGTCATCAAAGATCCCGACACAAATGAAATCCTGGAAATCCACTGCACCTACGACCCGGAAACAAAGAGTGGCATGGCTCAAGCAAAACGCAAAGTAAAGGGCACCATTCATTGGGTCTCCGCAGAACATTCACTGCCTGCTGAGATTCGACTTTACGATCATCTTTTCTCGCAACCAAATCCCGATGAAGGCGACAATTTCCTGACAAACCTCAATCCCAATTCATTAGAAACCTTGTCGGAAAGCCGTGTTGAACCGTCCTTAGCCGCAGCCTCATCGGGCGACCGCTACCAATTCGAGCGACGCGGCTATTTTTGTGTCGACCCCGATTCAAAATCGGATGCACTCGTTTTCAACCGCACGGTTCAATTGCGCGACACTTGGGCAAAAATAGCGAAAAAGACAAAATGAGCCACGGTCGCTCGTGCGGCACGATCCGTTTCGAGCAAAAGCGCTGCTGCCCAAAGGATCATCGATAGCCCCGGGGGATCAAAACCGTCGCAGACAAGCAAACGCACCTCCTCACTGCACCTCCTCACTGCACCTCCTCACTGCACCTCCTCACTGCACCTCCTCACTGCACCTCCTCACTGCACCTCCTCACTGCACCTCCTCACTGCACCTCCTCACTGCACCTCCT